>DASUNL010000595.1:0-2738 GCA_036277175.1 Pyrinomonadaceae bacterium
TCCAAAGCGATCCAGACGAAGCGGACGCGCACGCCCGCGCGCGGCTTGTTGAGCGAGGCGACGCAATGCAGAGGGTTGTCCTTCGTCCGAAAGCCCGACACGCGCTGCCCCGCGCGCCCCGCCCCATCGTCGCGCGCAAGCTCCGCGTCCGTGACGAAAATCTCCTGCACCGCCTGCGCCGAGGCCGCCGCGTCGAGCCGCACCTGCCTCGACACATAGTCGCTCCGCTCCGCGAGCGCCTGCCCCGCGAAGAACGCGAGCGCGAGCGACGTAAAGACTGCGGCCGATGTGATTCTCAGGCGGCTTTTCATGAGGGCAAGTGAGCTACGTAGTCCTCAAATGAATTGATGCTCCCGGCACGACTTGAACGTGCGACCCCTCGCTTAGGAGGCGAGTGCTCTATCCACTGAGCTACGGGAGCACACCGCCGAAAGTTTACAGAAGCGCGGCGGCGCACGTCCAGCAGTACGGCCTACGATTAGTACTTGATGAGCGAGCGCACGTCGTAGCCTTCGAGGCGTTGGCGGCCGGGGAGGAATTCCAGCTCGACGACGAAGACGAGGCCGGCGACTTCGCCGCCGAGTTGTTCGACTAGACGGACGACCGCCTCGGCCGTGCCGCCCGTGGCGAGTAGGTCGTCAGCGATGAGGACGCGGTGGCCCGCGCCGACGGCGTCGCGGTGAATCTCCAAAGTGTCCTGACCGTATTCGAGGTCGTAGGAGATGGACGCGCATTCGGCCGGGAGCTTGCGCGGCTTGCGGACGGGCACGAAGCCCGCGCCGAGGTGGTAGGCCAGCGCGGGCGCGAAGATGAAGCCGCGCGCCTCGACGCCGATGACCGTGTCGATGCGCTCGTCCTTAAACTCCTCGGATAGCGCGTCGATGGTGCGGCGCAAGCCCTCGGGGTGTTTGAGCAGCGTCGTGATGTCGTAGAAGTTGATGCCCGGCTTCGGGAAGTCGGGCACCTCGCGGATGAGTTGTTTGAGGTCGTCCATAAGAGAAGCTGTCAGCAGTCAGCGTTCAGCAATCAGCTTTGGGTGTTACCGGAGTCGAGCTTTTACCTGAGAGCATCTTCGTCTTGGAGACGAAAAAGCTGACGGCTGATTGCTGAACGCTGAATGCTTTTTCACCTTTCGATTCTGAAAGTCGGGTATCGGCCCGTCGGGTCGTGGGTTGTCTCTTCGACCTGTTCGACGCGCGCGTGCAGAGGGCCGGCCGAGATGTCGTGCTTGAAGCCCTCGACGCTCTCGGGCGTGCCTTCGGCGTAGGCCTCGACGCGCCCGTCCGCGAGGTTGCGGACGTAGCCCGTGACCTGATGGCGCGCGGCGACGCGCTGCGTGAAGAAGCGGAAGCCGACGCCCTGCACGTCACCGCTGACGATGAATCTGCGCGCCACCCTCATGCGTTCTCGTGGGTAAGTTGCGTACAATGTCGAGCCTGAAGGACGCGCTATGCTACAGGGAAGCGCGCGCGGAAATCAAACCGACGTTCGCGGCGCGAGAGGGCGTGCGAACAGGAGTCAAACAGAGATGAAGAGAAGGTGTGTGTGCGCGGTCGTCATCCGCGCGGGGGCGGCGCGCGGCGCGTGGCATTTGATGACAACCGTCGTGTTGGTCGTCACGGCGCTCGCGTCCGCGGGCGCGGCGCAGACGGCGGGCGGCGCGCGGCGCGTCGAGCCGGTGATTTCGGACGCGCCCGTCTTCGACGTGATGAGTTTCGGCGCGGACGCGAACGACGAGCGCGACGACCGCGCGGCTATTCAGTCGGCCATCAACACGGCCGAGGCTTCGGGCGGCGGCACGGTCGTAGTGTCGAGCGCCGGCACGTACAACCTCGCCGCGCGCGCCTCCGACGCGCAAGTTCTGCTCATCACGCGGAGCATCAAGTTTCAGTGCGTGCCGGGGGCGGAGCTTCTGATGTCGGTCGCGGGCGCGAACCGCACGCATGGGCTACGGGTCGCGCCCGCCTCGACAGCGCCGAGCTACAACGTGCTCAGTCAACTCGAAATCGAGGGCTGCCGACTCGTCCCCGCGCGTGGGAGCGCGCCGGGCGGCTACGGCCTTTTCTTCGACACGTCGGGCGAGCGGACGCAGATAAGAAACGCGCTGGTGAGGGGCACGCACGTCGGGACGCCCGGCGCGGAGTTCGGCGACTACGCTTTGGCGATGACGAACCCGACGGGCGCGCCCGACACGCAGTTTACCAACTCGTTCCGCGACATCTGGGTCTACGGCGGCATCCGTGTGGACAAGGTCGGCGACTCGCTCGAATTCGAGTCGGTGCGCGTCTCTTCAAACGTCCCCGACCGCCCGTCGATGTATGTGAACTTGGTCGGCGGGGCGACTGGCCCGAACGTGCGCGGCGGGAACATGACGGCCGGCGGCGGCATCATCATCGCGAGCGCCGTCAACCCCAACTTCGGCGGCGGCCTCATCGTCGAGGTCGGCAACCGCAGCCTGACGACCTTCGCGGCGACGCCCGCCGTCATACAGGTCAAAGGCGGCGGCATCGTCCCGCGCGTGCAGGGCGCGAAGTTCGAGGGCGTTTCCATCATCACGCTCATCCCCGGCGTCCACGGGATGATTGTTGACCAAGCCGACACGACCGTCGTCGGGACGAACACTTGGAACGTCTCGACGCAAGGCGGGCCGGGACTCGACCCCGTCTATCAACTGCCGAACACGCGCCCGCTGCGTCTCATCACGACGGCCCGCGCGTCTGGGACGATGTGGCACAACG
>DASUNL010000596.1:0-2701 GCA_036277175.1 Pyrinomonadaceae bacterium
GTTTGGCCGGCGGTGTGCGCGTGGCCCTCGTCCCTTTGTTGCATTACTTTTAACCTCCTTCAGCCGAGCGTCGCCCGCGCGCGCGGCCGGGTGGCCGACGCTGCGCGCGCGGGCGACGCAGAGGCGTCTGAGTGACTTGTCTCGCGGCGGCGAGACGACGGAGAAGACTTTCGTTAACGCCGCCGTGAGTGGTGGGGTCGGAGTTTAAGAAGTCGGTCTGTGTGTCGAGGCGATCCCGACGTTTATTGGTGAGACCCGGCCGGCTTCAAGGCGACCCAAGGAGACTCTTATGAAGAGTGCGGGCGTCGCGCGAGGCGCGAGGCTGATGAAGTTTCAAAGCGGGGGCGGGTACGACCCGCCGGCGCTGGGGCGTTGAGTACGGATGCGTCTTTGAGCAAGACGTGTTCCAGTTGCGGCGAAGAAGAAGAAGTGCGCGCGGCGCGCCATTTATCCGCGAGGCGCGGACGTCGTTGTCAACAAACGTCCACGGCTCTGTCTACGAAAGTCTACGCGCGACGCGCGCGCGCGCACCGCACGTCTGAGAGGCGATGCTCACCTGCCCTCCGCATTAATGTGTCAGACGCCGAGTCGAGGTTTTGTCGGGCGCGACGACGTTCGCGCGCTCGGACGAGGCCGCGGCGACGGCGGACGGAAACCTCGTTCGCGATTCGTTCGCGCGCGCATCACCTTTACAGTTTCGCAACAGTAATTCTCGCGTTTTGCGCGGGTATTGAGAAGCTTGACGCTGGCGTCGGCCGCTTGTTACACTTTCGTAAGAATTGAAGAACCGACGCCGGCCGCGTCGCTCACGAACCCCAGGGATTCCCTACACCCGACACGTGCGCCGCGGCCAGTTTTTTTGCAATCACAGGAGGTGTGTGGTGGGCTTCAAAGTCGGCCAGAAAGTTGTTTACCCCAATCACGGCATCGGGACCATCGAACAAATCGAGAAGAAACAGATCGGAGCCAGTTCCCTCAACTTCTACACGCTCCGTCTGGCCGCGACCAACTCGGTCGTCCTAGTCCCGGTCGCCAACGCAGGCGAAGTCGGCCTGCGCTCCCCCATCACGTCGGCCGAGTGCGAGATGCTCCTCAAGAGTCTCGAAGACGACTTCCAGCCGGCGGCCAACGACTGGAAGGATCGCTTCAAGGAGTTCTCCGAGAAGATGCGCACGGGCGACATCTTCGAGGTCGCCGACGTGCTCAAGAACCTGACTTACCTGAGCCACCTCAAGCCGCTTAGCTTCCGCGAACAGCGCATGCTTGAGCGCGCCCGCTACTTGGTCATCTCCGAACTCGCGGCCGTCTGCCGCCAGCCCGAGTGCAACGTCACGCCGCGCGTCGAGCAAGCTCTGGCGCGCGCCTGCACGAAGCACCAGCGCCGCCCCGCGCGCGCACGCGCTGCGGCCGGGGCCGTCGCCGGTCACTGACCGCGCCCGAAATACAAACGACACCACGGTCTCCCCGACCTCTCGAAGCGTCCACTCGAACGGCCGCCATCTCCTCGTGCGCCCATTGACGGGAGACGCGCCGCCTCTCATCCACACGAACGAAAGCGACGCCCTCATCAACATTTGAAGATGAGGGCGTCGCTTTCGTTCGTCCGCAACCTTTAAGTCGCCTAACTCTTCTTCCCCACGAAGCCTTCCATCACGGCCTTGCGCATCATGTCGGGCGGGAGGAAGCCTTGCGCGAGAATGAAGTCGTGGAACGCACGCTGGTCGAACTTTTTGCCTTGCGCCCGTTCGACCTCGGCGCGCAGCTCCATTAGGCGCGTGTAGCCGTAGAAGTAGGAGGTCGCCTGACCGGGCGCGCGGAACGTGTAGCGTTCGACCTCTTGGTTAGCCATCGCGTCCGACAGCACCACGTCTTCGCGCAGGACGCGACGCGCCTCTTCGGGCGTGACCTTCCCGGCCTGAAGCTCCGGGTCGAGGAAGGCGCGCGCGGCACGCATCATGCGGTGTTGGAGCGAGACGAGGCGGCCCTCTTCGGGCATGTGCGGGAAGAGTATCGCCTCGGCATAGAGACCCCAGCCTTCGATGTTCGTGCTGTTGAAGGAGAAGAGCGCGCGCGTCGTCGAGACGCCCTTCTCGATGACGGAGGCGAACTGCATCTCGTGGCCGGGTCGCGCCTCGTGCGCCGTCAGCGTCCAAGACGCGGCCTCGTAGGTGAAGTCGTCGAAACGCTGCAACTGCTCTCTGCCCTCGCCGGTCGGGACGACGAGGGGCAGGACGAACTCGCCGACCTCGCCCGTGTTGCCGACGAGACGCGGCATGCTCAGGTGCGGCGCGGGCGTCCCGGCGCTCTCGGCCTCGCTCGCGAGACGGATGCGCGCGGCGCGCGTCGGAAGAGTGACGAGCTTCTCGCGCCGGACTATCTCTTCAATCTCGGCGAGTCGCTTCTGGTAGTGCGGAAGGATGGCGTCGCCGACGAACTGCTCCTTCTTCAGCTCGCGTATCACGTCGCGGTAGTCCGAGCTTTTGAAGCCGCGCCGCTTCGCGACCGACGCGGCGATTTGTTGCATCTGCTTCTGGAGGTCTGTGAAGGCGGCGTGCGCCATCGCGGCGAGGCGCGCGGGCGGGATGTCGACGCCGTACTGGCCGAGCGAGTAGGCGTAGAGCTCCGGCGGCAGGCGGAAGTCCGTGCGCGCCTTCGGCAACACTTCGGCGCGGACGAACGCATCGTGCGCGGCGAGCTGCTC
>DASUNL010000597.1:0-4691 GCA_036277175.1 Pyrinomonadaceae bacterium
GAACACGTCACGGGCTTCGACCCCACAATCGCCGCCCGCCTCGAAAGCGCCATCGAGAAGGCAGTGACGAGTGACGAGTGACGAGATAGCATTCAGCATTCAGCACTCAGCGTTCAGCCCACGGCTTTCGCCATGCGCCTGACTGCTCCCGCAAACTCGGCAACTTCTTTCATCCGCTCTATCAAAGCTGAAAGCTGAGTGCTCGCTCGTCACCGTTTCATTGACGCCGGAGCGCCGCGCGGGTTATTACATCCCTTAAGTAGTTCCCCCGAAAACCGAATATATCCGCCAGAGGTTGCGAAGTTGAGGAGAGCCAAAATTCTTGCGACGCTCGGCCCCGCGTCGCGCGAGCCCGCCGTCTTAGAGTCGCTCATCGCGGCCGGGGCCAACGGCGTGCGCATCAACATGTCGCACGGCACGCAGGAGGAGCACTCGGAGACCATCCGCCGCGCGCGCGAGGCCGCCGGGCGTTTGCGACGGCCGCTCGCCGTGCTCGTCGATTTGTCCGGGCCGAAGATTAGAACCGGCGTGCTCAAAGGCGGGCAGCCCGTCCACTTGGAGAACAACGCGCTCTTCACCATCACGACGCGCGCCGTGGCGGGCGACGCGCACGAGGTCTCGACCAACTACGCGGGGATGGCCCGCGACGTGCAGCCCGGCGCGCGACTCCTCTTGGACGACGGACTCATCGAGCTTTTGGTCGAGAGCACGACCGAGACCGACCTCATCTGCCGCGTCGTCAACGGCGGCCCGCTCGGCGAGCGAAAAGGCATCAACCTCCCCGGCGCGCAACTGCCCATCCCCTCGCTCACCGATAAAGACCGGCGCGACCTCCAGTGGGCCGTCCGCCAGAACGCCGACTACATCGCGCTCTCGTTCGTGCGACGCGCCGAAGACTGTCTCGAAGCCAAGGCGCTGATTAAGGCCGCCGGGGGCAAGCAGCCGCTCGTCGCCAAGATTGAGAAGGCCGAGGCCATGGACAACCTCGACGCGATAGTCGCGGCCGCCGACGCCCTGATGGTCGCGCGCGGCGACTTGGGCGTCGAAACTTCGGTCGAGCGCGTCCCCGTCTACCAGAAGCTCATCATCGAGCGCGCGAACGACGCGGGCAAAATCGTCATCACGGCGACGCAGATGCTCCAGTCGATGATTAACGAGCCGCGCCCGACGCGCGCCGAGGCGTCGGACGTGGCGAACGCCGTGTGGGACGGCTCGGACGCCGTGATGCTCTCGGCCGAGACGGCGACGGGTCAGTATCCGGTCGTGACGGTGGCGACGATGTCGCGCATCATTGAGTCGGCCGAGTCGGGGAAGCCGACGGGGTCGAGCGACATCTCGAAGTGGGCGGGCAAGCAGTCGGGGCGCGTCAGCCGCGCGCTGTGCGAGGCGGCGGCGTTCGCGGCCGCGGAGTTGGGCGTGCGGCTCATCGCCGTCTTCACGGAGTCGGGTCTGATGGCGCGAAGGCTGTCGGCGCTGCGGCCCGAACAAAAAATCATCGCGCTGACACACGACCGCGCGGGGCAGGACGAGCTGGCGCTGGTCTGGGGCGTCGAGTCGCTCGTCCACCCGCCCGCCGACACGACTCGGGAGATGCTCAGGGCGGGCGAGCGCACGCTGACGGAGGCGGGCGTCGTCTCGCAGGGCGAGACCATCGTGCTGATGGCGGGCAGGCTTTCGGGGATGGGCCTGTCTAGCTCCGTGACCGTCTACACCATCGGCGAGGAAGTGCCGCGTCAGGACTAAAACAACTCAACAAAGAGTGCGGCGACTTCGAGATATGTATCTCTCATCTTACCGATATTGTTGAAGAAGGTTCGGGTGGGCGTGTCTGCGGGTGCGGTTTGCGTGAAGAGTCAGTCGGCGCGCAGGACGGCGGCGATAGTCTCTTTGGTCTTGTCGGACGCGGGCTTGGGCGCGGTCTTGGCGGCCTCCTGCGGCCGACGCCAGTTGTCGAGGATGCCGACCTTCTGCGCGCAAGCGACCGTGCACAAGGGCGCACAGTGCTTCTCGGTGTTGTACTCGCGCTCAAGGTCTTTGACGGTATAGTCGGCGAGCGGGATGCCGGGGTAGCCGCGCTGCTGCGAGCACCAGTGGACTAGCCCGTCCTCGCAGATGTAGAGGTAGCGCGCGCCTGCGCGGCAGCGCCAGTCGTTCGGCTTGGCCGCGATGAGGTTCTCCTGAAACCAGTCGAGGCGCGCGTAGTCGCGCCGTCCGACGTTGCGCGCGAGCTGCCACAAACCCTGCCACGGCCCTTTGACCTCGAAGGGCTTGTACGACTCGTGGTCTTCGAGCTTCTGCACCTCGCGGTAGACGCGCCGCTCGCGGTCGCTCAAGGGTTTAAGCTCGCCGCCGCCGTCGTGTATGACGCCGATAGTGGAGGTGAAGCCGAGTTCGAGCGCGCGCTTGTCGATGACGAGTGCGTCTTCGGGGCGCTTGACGCCGCTGCCGATGACGGAGTTGATGTTGACCTGAAAGTCGGCGTGTTCGGCGAGCCAGTTCAGGCGCTTGTCGAGGAGTCGCAGGCTCTTTTTCGAAACCTCGTCCGGCTCGACGTTGTCGATGCTGATTTGCAGGTATTCGAGGCCGACCGAGTTGAAGCGACGAATCTTTTCGGGCGTCAGGTAGAAGCCGTTGGTGATGAGGCCGGCGATCATGCCACGGCCGCGGATGTGGCGGATGATCTCGAAGATGTCGGGGTGCATCATCGGCTCGCCGCCCGAGAGCGTGACGACCGACGTGCCAAGGTCGGCGAGCTTGTCGAGACGCCGCCGCATCTCTTCGAGGGGGACGGGGTCGGACGTGCGGTCGTACTCGTTGCAATAGGTGCAGGCGAGGTTGCAGCGGCGCATCGGGATGACGTGCGCGAGCACGGGGTGGCTCGTCGACATCAGGGCGCGCGAGATGAAGCGCGCCTCGCGCAGCTTCAGTTTGAGAAATGTGCTCCTCTTCATCAAGGCCGTCTTGAATCGGTCGCGCGGGCGCGAAAATTTTGCGGGATAAGATCCGACGGAAGCTCGGTCAAAGCTACTACTGTCGGACTCGCGCTAGACAATACGCGAAAGCGCGGGCGCGAATCAAGCGGCCCGCGCCCGGCCGCCGGAAACGGCGAAAGGGCTTCGGCGGCCTTCGCAAGCGACCGAAACCCCTTCGGCTGTCAATCGAGTCTTAAGTTGTCTCGCGCCTTAGCCCTTGACGATCTTGATGTCCGAGCCGAGCTGGATGTCGAAGGCGTTGGCCGCGACGTGCGCGTTCTTCTGCGGGTTCAGGAGGCGCACGGTCGTCATGTCGTTGTTGCGCTCGACGACGCGCGTCTGGAGCGGCATGCCCGTGCTGCTGTCGACCCAGACCTCGGCGTGCTTGTAGCTCGCGCCGCCGCGCGGGGTGAGTTTGAGCCACACGACGTGCGGGCCGCCGTTCTCCAAAGTTCCCTCGCCCAAGAGCTCGACCGAGAAGCGCGAGCTGAGTTCGGCCTTCGACGTGTTGATGCCGAAGCCGAGGACGTTGTTAATCTTCTGGTGCTTGCTGCCCGAAGTGGTGCTCCCCTGATAGGCCATCTTCAGGCGGGGCTTAAGCAGCGTGTACTGGCCGTTCTGGACGGAGAGAATTTCGACGGCCGGCTTGTGCCAGTCGACGCGCACCGAGGCGCTGCGCCCCTTGCCGGGGACGTACTGCACTTCGCCGTAGTAGTTGTCGGCGTCGTTAATCGCCGCGTTGAACTTCTGCATCCAGACGCCCGACTTGAGGCTCGACATCGTCTGGCGGTTGCGCTCCATCTTGTTGAGGATCGAGCTGACGAGGCCCGCCCCCTGCGCGCTGGCGGTCGAGGGAACCACGGCCACGGAGGCCACCAGCAGCAAAGCGATGAGGCCCGTAGAGACTAACTTCTTCATGCAAACTCCTTTAAACGTTTGGGGAAACTTCAAGTGCCCGCTCCAAAATCCGGGCGATTATTCGTAAATGATTACTCTATGTCAACCTCGTAAGCGCCCACGCGCCCCTCGGCGTCCCTTAGCTCCCGCACGCTTTTGACGCGCGCACCTGACCGGCCGGTTGCAACTCGCACGCCGCGCTCGATCTCCTGTGCGTCGGGATTTTCCCGCAGACTCGCGGGGTTCAGAAGCAGCTTTTCTGCTCCATTTGACGTGTTTTGATGCCCCAGAAAGGCCGGCGGTTTGCCGTCATCGAACCAGCCTTTGGGCGTCAAAAAGACGAAGGCGAGGATAAGGACGCAGAGCACGTCGTACTGCCACGTCGTGCGACCGTAAGACCACAAAACTATCCGCTTCAGGACGCGAAACACAGGGGACACGCCATTTACCGCCCGTTCGGGGGAAACTACGAAGGGTGGCAGGGAAAAGGATTCACGTCCTCCCTTTCTCTGTCACCCCTTCAGCCGTCGTGCATTATATCTGCACACGGGCCGCCGGCGCAACAATTTGTCCGTCGCGCATCTGCACGATGCGGCGGCACATGGCGGCCGCCTCCGGGTTGTGCGTAATCATGATGATGGTCTGGTTGAAGCGATAATTCATCTCCTGAAACATGTTCAGCACGATGGCCGAGTTCTCGGTGTCGAGGTTTCCGGTCGGCTCGTCGGCGAGGATGATGGCTGGTTCCGTCACCAGCGCCCGGGCCACGGCCACACGCTGCTGCTGGCCGCCGGAGAGTTCCGTCGGCTCATGGTCCACGCG
>DASUNL010000598.1:0-11692 GCA_036277175.1 Pyrinomonadaceae bacterium
AGACGCCCGCGCGGCTCGCGGCCGACGCGCGCGAAGAGATGGCCTGCATCGAGGAGCGGAAGCGGCTGCGACCGGAGGCTGCGGGGTCGCACCCTTTCGTGTTGGGTGGGAAGGCTATCGCGCGACCCAAGCCCGCATACCCGGCCGAGGCGAAGGCGGCGCGCGCGTCGGGCACGGTCACCGTCCGCCTGACGGTGGACGAGTCGGGGCGTGTGACGGACGCTGAAGTCTTGTGCGGACATCCCTTGCTCACGGCGGCCGTGCGCGAGGCGGCGCTTCGTGCGCGCTACAGCCCGACCCTCATGCGCGGCCGCCCCGTGAAGGTTCAGACCGCAGTCGCGTATACTTTCAGCCTCGACTGAAACGCCGACGACGAAAGGGAAGCTGACTCGCATGCCCGAGACGGAAGACCAAGAAGCGACGCGCAAGAGCGGGCTGGCATACGCGGCTGGCTTGGGCATCTTCTTTTCGGTACTCGCCTTCTTCGGCGTCGGCTACTTCCTCGACCGCTGGTTGGGCACGAGTCCTTGGCTCCTCGTCGCGGGCGTCATCCTCGGCGCGGCCGTCGGCTTCTACGAGTTGATTCGCGTCATGTCGAAAATCAACTGACGCGACGCGCGCGCGAACCGCGACGGCGGGGGCGTCGTATTAATTTTAAAGGACAGGCTGAAGAAGTTAAGGACAGGCGGGTGAGTTGAAGACGTCGGCGCGAGAATCGCGCGCGTCGCACACGCATCGCAACGGCTCGACACCGCGCGAGGCGGTCGGTTAAAATCCTTCGTTCCGGAATGGGCGAAATCGTTGACAGTGGCGGGCGCGCGCTCACAGGCGAGGCCGGGGGCGAAGAAGATGCCTCGGCGATGGAGCGTCGCATCTTCCGTGGGATGTGTGTGGCGGTCGCGCTGGCCGTGGCGCTCGGCGGCGTCTTCGCGCCGTGGAGAGTGACGACGGGCTTGCTACTCGGCGGCCTGCTCTCGCTCCTCAATCATCACTGGCTGCGCACGTCCGTCGCCGCGATGTTCGGGCGGACACTTGAAGGGGCGAGGCCGAAGCTTCGACTCTCGCGCTACGTCCTGCGCTACGTCGTCATCGCGGCGGTCGTCTACGCGGCGCACAGGCTCGAAGCGGTTTCGCTCGTCGCCACGCTCGTCGGGCTTTGCTCGTTCGTCCCGGCCGTGCTCTTCGAGGGGTTCACGCAGTTATACCGGGCAGTCTTTCATCGAGAGGAAACTGACTGATGTTCTTCCTGTTCAGCGACCCGGCCGCCAAAGCGGGCGAGGCCGGCGGCCACGGCGCGACGGCCGCCGCCGAGTCGGCGCACCACACGCCGGCCGTCGTCGAGGCCGTCAACAACCTCGTCGGCCCTCCCATCCACGACTTCCAGCTGCACTACACGAAGCCCATCTGGGACAACTTCTTTCACAAGTTCGGGACGACGACCGAGTCGGCGTTTGCCGCCAGCCCTTACACGCCGGAGAACGCCGTCCCGTGGTACACAGTGATGTTCATCATCGCGTGCATCCTGAGCGTCATCGTCATCATGATTTTGAAGCGCGGGCTGTCGGAGGACGAGCCGTCGAACCGCCAGCAGGCGCTCGAAGCGGGCGTGCTAGCCGTCAGAAACTTGCTCTACGACAACGTCGGGCCGCACGGGCTGAAGTACTTTCCGGTCGTCGCCACCTTCGGCGTCCTCATCCTCATCTCGAATTTGATGGGGCTGATTCCCGGCTTGATGTCGCCGACTGGCTCGACCTCCGTGACGTTCGCCTTCGGCATCTCTTCGTTCGTCTACTACAACTGGATTGGCATCAAGGAGAACGGCCTGTTCGGCCACCTGCGCCACTTCATGGGGCCGATTCTGTGGCTCGCGCCCTTGATGTTCCCCGTCGAAATCATCAGTAACCTCGTCCGGCCCGTCTCCTTGGGCGTCCGCCTCTTCGGCAACATCTTCAGCGACGAGCAGGTGATGATTACGATTTCGGGGCTGACGAGCGGGCTACTCAAAGCGCCTTGGATAGTGCCGGTGCTACTGATGCCTCTGAGCGTCTTCGTCGCCTTCATGCAGACTTTCATCTTCGTCCTGCTCTCGATGATTTACATCGGCGAGGTGACGCACGGCGCGCACGACGAGCATCACGACGAGCGTCACGACGTTCACGGCGACGAGAACCTAATCGCGCCCGCGCTCTGACGCGCGACGAAGGCGTTTCGGTTTTCCTGTTCGACACTTTCGCGGAACTCGTCTGAGACCGCGCAGCGTTTGTTCTGATAGAGGCGTCCGCCGGGCGGCGCGTGCAACACGGCGCACGCGCGCGTCGGGGCGCAAGTGGCGAAAGAGACTCACGCGGGGCGTTCGGGGTCGAAAGACTTTAACCGTGCGCGCGTGCGTGGAGAGCCGGGCCGCCAGTTGACAAGGCTTTCGCTGTTTGAAAGCAGAGGGTGTCGGCATCGCTGGAGCGCCGTTGTAAGAGGGGCGGCGGATACCGGGTGCGGGCGAAATCATAAGAGCGGCGGCGACGGCGGAGCGCGCGGGCGCGGCGGGGAAGTCAAACCCCTCCGAGACTCCCGGAAGAGACTTTCGCGGGCGACTAAAAACTCACAGGAGATAGTTCCATGACGAAACTCAGAATGGCTTTCTTCACGATCCTCGGCGTCTTGGCTTCGGCCGCGCCGGTCTTCGCGCAGGACGCCGCCGACAACACCTCGTCCGAAGTCAAGTTCGGCAAAATCGCGGCCGGCTTCGGCTTCGCGATAGCGGCGGCGCTGGCGGCCATCGGCCAGTCGCGCGTCGCGGCGGCCGCGGCCGAGGGCGTGGCGCGTAACCCCGGCGCGGGCGCGCGCATCCAGACGATGATGATTCTCGGCCTCGTCTTCATCGAGACGCTGGTGCTCTTCACGCTCTTGATCATCTTCGTCAAGGTCTAGTCGGGCGGACGCCCTCGGCGACCGAAAACCGAGAGCGGGCGCGCCTCCTTCGGGTGAGCGCGCCCGCTTTCGCGTACTTAAGTCAGTGCCGCAGGCGGTACTGACAGAATAGAATTCGCCGCATGCGACGGGCGGAAAATTTTTTACTTGACGGCGGACGCCGAAGATAATAGTATGCGCCTCCCCCACCGCTTGAACATGCGCGGCATGTCCGCGCTCCCGCGCTTTTGACAACTTCCCGGGTCCTCGCCTTGGAAACCTGAATACAGCCCCGAATGCTTGCCCTTTGCCACGGCCGCTTTCTGTCCGGCGTTGACGAAAGCAGGCACACTTTGAACCATACGTACCTGGGAGCAGGTGTGTTTTTCAGAGGAGTTAAGATAAACGATGTGTAAGCGTTACCTTCTATTCACCCTCGTCGCGGCCGTCCTCTGTTCGACGGTCTCCTTCGCTTCGCCCAACCCGGACGCCGCGCCCGGACCGAAACTGATGGCGGCCGCCCCGCTCCTTTACCAAGTCGCCGGCGAAGAGTTCGTCACCACCTACGACGAAGACTGCCGGACGCCGAAGAGATATTTCCTCCAAGGTGAAACCGTCTGCGCGCGCGCCGAGAACTTCGCCATCCATCCGTCCGAGCCTCGCTACCGCTTATTCCAGTGGGGCTCGCCCGACGGCGGCGTCGCACAGGAGGACGACATCAACAACGACCCCGAGTACGAGTACTTCAAGATTCCTCCGGCGGCGCAGGTCGGGACGTGGATCGTCAAGACGACGGATTCGAGCCGCGACGGATACGGCATCGGCAGCTTCGTCGTCCGCAGCCGCGAGATTCCGTGGGTCAACTTGCAGATCAGCAAATTCGCGCCCGAAATCGTCTACCCCGGCAAGAAGTACAAGCACGAAGTCTACGTCTACAGCACCGGGCCTGACGACGCCGTGTTCGTCACGCTGACGGAGGACGTGCCGAACGACATGATCTTCCTCGACATGGGGCAGACCTCCGGGCCGGAGTTCAGATGTCAGACCCCGCCGGCCGGCGCGCGCGAGGGCAAGACGGTCTGCGAAGCGCAAGGGATGCGCGAGGGCGAGCGAGCGACTTTCACCTTCGTCTACGCCGTCGACCCCGAGGCGCGCATCGGGACGCTCATCAGCGGCAAGTCGGACGTCTTCAGCCGCACGAGCGAGTTGGAGAAGTTGGACAGCCAGACTCACTTCGAGTCGGAGGTCGGCGACCCGAACCCGCCGCAGGAGGAGCCGCCCGGCGAAGAGCCGTAAGCCGCTTCGGCCAACTCAGGCACGTTGCGGAGAGGGTGGCGTACCCGTCGGGTACGCCACCCTCTTCTTTTCGCCCGCGCGCCGTGTTAAGGTCGGGCGCGGAGGTACGTCGAGAAGGATGAGAAGAAGGATGAGAAAAGGATTCGTGTTAGCGTCGCTCCTACTCTGCGCGCTGGTCGTCGCGCCCGCGCCCTCAAGCTCGCGGGAGCAGAAGCAGGAGGCGGGGCAAAAAGACGGCCCGCCGATTCGCAATTTCCTGCGCGTCAACAAAGAGTTCTGCACGGGCGGCCAGCCGCGCCCCGAGCACCTCAAGCTTTTGAAGGACGAGGGCGTGCGCGCCGTCATCAACCTGCGCCCGCGCGGCGAGCACCGCGCAGAAGAGGAAGAGGCGGCGGCGAAAGAGGCGGGCCTGAAATACTTCAACATCCCCGTCGTCTTCGCCGACCCGAAGGACGAGCAGGTCGCGGAGTTCTTAAAGCTCACCGACGACCCCGAAAACAGGCCCGCCTTCATCCACTGCACGGGGGCCATCCGCGTCGGCGCGTTCTGGATGATTCGGCGCGTCCTGCGCGACGGCTGGACTGTCGAAGACGCGCGCGCCGAGGCCGAGAAGATAGGACTGCGCGAAAGCCCGCACCTCGTCGAGTTCGCCACGAAGTACATCGAGCGACACAAGAAGTAACTCCGCGCGAAGTGATAATGCGCGCGTGGTTTTACAACTCCACGAGCGTGCAAATATTGCGCGCCGACGGTGCGTATGTTACGCTCATCGCACCCCTACAAACGAACCAGCCAAGACGCGAGGCGAATTCCGTCAGATGAAAAAATGTCCGAAATGCGGCAGGGAGTACGAGGACGCGAACACCCTCTGCCCGTCCGACGGAGCAGTCCTGCAAAGGGACGGCGACGAGCTGCTCGGGCAGACGCTCATCGGCAAGTATCGCATCGAGGAGAAGATTAGCGAGGGCGGGATGGGGACGGTCTATCGCGGCACGCACGTGCTGATGGAGAAGATCGTCGCCGTCAAAGTGCTCCACCCCGCGCTCGCCGCCGACGACAAGATCGTCGCCCGCTTCACGCGCGAGGCCAAGGCCGCCTCCCGCATCTCGCACCCGCACGCCATCATCGTCACAGACTTCGGCGAGACGGAGACGGGCGTCGTCTTCCTCGTCATGGAGTATCTGCGCGGGCGCACGCTCAAGCAGGTCGTCCGCAGCGACGGGCCGATGACGCTCGCTCGCGCCAGCGAAATCATCCGGCAGGTGTGCGGCGCTCTGGACGCGGCGCACGCCGAGGGCGTCGTCCACCGCGACCTCAAGAGCGACAACATCATGCTCGATGAGTCGCCGAGCGGCGACTGGGCGAAGGTCTTAGACTTCGGCATCGCCAAAATCATCGAGCCCGAGGGCACGATTGACCCCGAGCTGACCGCGCCCAACCTCATCATCGGCACGCCGCAATACATGTCGCCCGAGCAGTGCGCGCAGGCCAGCGAGATTGACGCGCGCTCCGACATCTACTCTCTCGGCGTCATCGTCTACGAGATGCTCGCCGGCCACGTCCCCTTCACGGGCGACTCGCCGACGGCCATCATGATGAAGCACATACAGGAGCCGCCGCCGTCGCTTCTGGAAGAGCGCGACGACCTGCCGCCGTCGGTCGCGCGCGTCGTCGAGCGCGCGCTAGCCAAGCGTCCCGAAGACCGCTACAAGTCGGCGGGCGAGCTGGCCGAGGCGGTCGCGCAAGCCGCGATTGAGAAGTCTTCCGACGTGGCGTCGTCGGCCACCGCCGCCGGTCTCGCCGCCGCCAACACCGACGGGCAGACGCCGCCCGGCACGAACCGCATCGTCGTCACGACCGGCGAGAACAAACCCGTGCGCTCGACGACTAACGACGAATACGACGAGACGACGGTCGTCCACGCGCGCACCCGCGCGCAAGGCGAGGAGGTCGTCAGTCGGCCCGCGCCGCCGCCGCCCGCGCCCGGTTTCAACCCTTGGAAGATTGCGCTTCCGGCGATTGCCGCGCTCGTCCTCGTCTTCGGCGCGTTCTACGCCTTCCGGGGCAACGAGAGTTCGGCCGAGGACGGGACGCCGCCGCTCGTGGCCGACCCGAACAGTCAGCCCGTAGAGTCGGCCGCGCCCGCGACCGGCGACGCCGAGAGAAGTCTGACGCCTTCGACCAACTCGAACGCCGCGTCCCCCGGCTCGCCCGGCGACACGACGACGCCTCTGGCCGCCGACGCGAACGCCAACGTCGCGGCCAGCCCGACGCCTTCCGGCGACGACTCGGAGGCGGGCGAGAACTCGAACAGCGAGGGCGAGGAGGAAGAGGCCGCGACGCCGCAGCCGACGCCGACGCCGCGCAAAGCGCCGACGCCGCCCATCGACACGAGCGACGACCCGCCGGCGGTCAGGCCGCCCGCGCCCGCGACGCCCGAGCCGAAGGCTTCGCCGCCCTCGGCCGCTCCCGACGTACCCTCGCCGGTGATTCCAGACCCATAAATTAGCGACAGAGACACAGAGGCACGGAGAGTTTAGAAATCTCAGATTACGAATTTGTGATTTCAGATTTCAAATGCTTTGACCTCCTCAGCGCCTCCGCGCCTCCGTGGCAAAAAAAGGAAGGTTCGATGAAAAGTCTCTTGCTCGTAAGTGTAGTGCTCGCCGTCTGCTTCGTCGTCGCGCCCGCCGACGCGCAGCAACCGAGGGACTGGTCGAAGGTCGAGATGAAGGCGACGCGCGCCGCCGGAGCAGTCCACATGCTCGAAGGCTTGGGCGGCAACATCGGCGTCTCGGTCGGCGACGACGGCATCCTCATCGTCGACGACCAGTTCGCGCCGCTCGCCGACAAAATCCGCGCCGCGCTCAAGTCGCTCGGCGAGGGCAAACTCAAGTTCGTCCTCAACACGCACTGGCACGGCGACCACACGGGCGGAAACGTGAAGTTCGGCCCCGAAGCGCCCATCATCGCGCACACGAACGTCCGCAAGCGCATGTCCACCCCGCAGCGGAGCGAGGTCTTCAAATCGACGACCCCGGCCGCGCCGAAAGAGGCGCTGCCCGTCGTCACCTTCGACGAGTCTCTGTCCGTCCACTTCAACGGCGAGGAGATTCGCGTCATACACTTCCCGCGCAGCCACACCGACGGCGACAGCGTCATCTTCTTCACCGGCTCGAACGTCGTCCACATGGGCGACAACTTCTTCGCCGGCAAGTTCCCGTTCGTCGACATGGAGAGCGGCGGGAGCGTGGACGGGATGACGAAGAGCGTCGGCGACATCATCGCGCGCCTGCCCGCCGACGTGAAAATCATCCCCGGCCACGGCCCGCTCTCGACGCTCGACGACCTGAAGGCTTATCACCGCATGCTCATCGAGACGACCGACATCGTGCGCAAGCGCATGGCCGCCGGTCGCACGCTCGAACAGATAAAGGCCGAGGGCTTGCCCGAGGTGTGGAAGGATTGGGGGACGGGCTTCATCAAGACCGACGTTTGGATTGAGACCATCTACCGCAACTTCTCGCCGCGCACCTCGCAGGGCAAACGTCCGGGCGCGCGCAAACAGAAGGCCGCTTGGAACTCGCACGGGCACAGGCACTAGATAAGGCGAAAGGGAGGCCGTCAATAGTAAATCGTCAGTCGTGAATAGAGACCCTTCTATTCACGACTGACGATTTACTATTGACGGCCTTCGTCCTTTTACCTTTCCACGGCCTCCGATACGGCCTTGCGAAGCGCGTCCTCGTCGTCAAACTCCAAGCTCGTCTCGACGACGTAGACGGGGAGTGAGAAGTAGAGCGCGCGCAGCTTGACGGCATCCTTCGCGGTCGTCAAAAGCGCACGCGCGCCGCGCTTCGCGGCCTCGACTTCGAGCGCCTCGGCGTCGCTCTGCGTGTAGGCGTGGTGATCCGCGAAGGCGCGCTCGAAGTTAAGTTGGACTGCCTCGGCGCGCAGTTGCGAGAAGAAGGCGAGCGGATTACCGACCGCGCAAAATGCCGCGAGCGGGCGAGGCACGTCTTCGAGACTCAACATCCCCGCTTCAAGATTGAACACCGCAGCGCCCGTCTCCGATTGACTCGACGACTCCGCTTCTCTCGACAGCGGACGCGCGCCGAGCGTCCGCAAGCGCGAGGTGACGACGAGCGCGCCCGCGCGCGTGAGGCGTTCGACTTCGGCGCGCACGCCGTCGAGGTCTTCGGCGAGGTCTGCGCGCGTGATGACGACGCAGTCGGCGCGCCTGAGGCCCGCGACGGGTTCGCGCAGACGCCCGCGCGGCAAGAGGCGACGCCCGCCCCAAGGGCTCGTCGCGTCAATCGTCACCACGTCGAGGTCGCGCTTGAGTCTCACGTGCTGAAAACCGTCGTCTAAGACGAACACCTGCGCGCCCAAATTCTCGACCGCCCAACGCGCCGCCGCGACCCTATCGGCCGCGCTCACTACCGACGCCGCGCCCAACAACCTCTCCGCCAGAAGACGCGGCTCGTCGCCGCCCTCGCGCGCGTCTGCGAGAAGCCGCGCGCCGTCGGAGACGACCACTCGTCGGCGCTCGTCGGCGCGCCCGTAGCCGCGCGTCAGGACGCACACGCGCCGCCCGCGCTCGGCGACGCCACGCGCCAGCCACTCGACCAGAGGCGTCTTCCCCGTCCCGCCAGTCGTCAGGTTGCCGACGCTTATGACGGGCGCGCCCGCCGAGTGCGTCTTGAGCGCGCCGCTACGGTAGAGCGCGAGCCGCGCGCGGATGGCCGCGCCGTAGAGCGCGCTCAAGGGTGCGAGTGCGATCATCTTGACAGCGCGTCGTTCGTCATCATGAGTCAGAGTTCATCGGGGAAGAAGCGAGGCTCTTATCTTGAAAGGACAGGGGCGAGCAACTCGACGGTACGCGCGGTCGCGCCGCGATTCTCGTCGAGCGCGCGCCGTGCGTTCTCGCCCAGACGCGCGCGCCGCTCGCGGTCGTTCAATAACTCGCGCAGCACTCCGGCGAGGACGGGCGCGGCCAGCGCGGCGTCAACCTCCGGCAGTTGCACGAGCGCGTCGCGTTCGAGAAACGCCTTCGTGATGGCGTTGAAGTTGAAAGTGTGCGCGCCCGTCACCACGCAACGCGCGGCCGCCGCCGGCTCTAAGATGTTGTGCCCGCCTTTCGGCGCGACGCTCCCGCCGACGAAGACCACGTCGGTCAAAGGATAGACGGCACGCAACTCGCCGACCGTGTCGAGCAGCACCACGTCCGACGAGGCGTCCGCGTCGTTGGGCGGCGCGGCGCGGCGCGACCAAGTGAGGCCCGAAGCCTCGACGAGCGCGGCCACCTCCGCGAAGCGTTCCGGGTGGCGCGGCGCGATGAGCAGGCGCGGACGCGCATTCGCGGGTTCGCTCCCGACGACTTCCTTGAAGGCGTCGAGCACGACGCGCTCTTCGGGCGCGTGCGTGCTCGCGGCGGCGACGAGCGGTCGGCCGTTACCGAAATGAAACCTGCCGCGCAACTCGTCCGTCAGCCTTTGCGCGCCCGCGTCCACTTCGGAGTCGAACTTGACGTTGCCGGAAACTTTAACGCGCGCGTCGTCGAGCCCGAGCGCGCGTATCCGCGCGGCGTCCTGCTCCGACTGCATGGCGGCGAGCGATAGGTCTGAGACGACGCGGCGGATGAAGAACCTGATGCGCCGGTAGCGGCGGAAGGAGGTCTGCGAGATGCGGCCGTTGACGAGCGCGACGGGGACGCCGCGCGCGCGACACTCGCGGAAGAAGCGCGGCCAAAGCTCCGTCTCGATCACGAGCACGGCCGAGGGGTTGACCGCGCGAAGCGCGCGGCGCACGCTCCAAGCCCAGTCGAAGGGGAAGTAGAAGACGCGCGCGGCGACGCCGGCGAACGCCTCGCGCGCGACGCGCTGACCCGTTTCGGTCGTGGTGGAGACGACGAGCGCGTGCGCGGGGAAGGCTTCGAGAATCGCGCGCGCGAGAGGACGCGCGGCCTGCGTCTCGCCGACCGAGACGCAATGAAGCCAGATTATCTTTTTGCCCTTGGGCGCATCGAGAGGCGGGAGCGACCCCGTGCGCTCGCGGAAGCCGGCCGCGTACTTGCCGTGGCGCGCGAGGTCGAGCAGAAAACGCGGCAGGAGCAGCGCGAAGCCGAGGGCGAGGAGGAGGCTGTAGAGGAAGTACATCACAAAAACCGTCAATCGTGAATCGTAAATAGTGAATAGAGGTTGACGCTCCTTTGCCTCGGGCTGCGGCCGCGCAGGCCGTGGGAGCGATGCCTCTTCGATTTACGATTCACGATTCACGATTGACGATTCACGAGCTACTTCGCACGCTCGATGTAGCGGCCCTCGACGGGGTCGACGCGGATGCGGTCGCCCTCGTTGATGAAGGGCGGCACTTGGATGGTGACGCCGTTTTCGAGCGTCGCGGGCTTGTTGACGTTCGAGACGGTCGCGCCCTTCATCGTCGGCTCGGTGCTTTTCACCGTCAACTCCATGGACGGCGGCAAGGTCACGCCGATGGGCGAGCCTTCGTAGAATTCGACCTGTATGCGGAGGCCCGCCGTCAGCCACTCGGCCATGTCGCCCAAGTCGTCTTCGCCGAGCGCCGTCTGCTCGTAGTTCTCGGTGTTCATGAAGTGGTGCATCGTGCCGTCCGAATACATGTACTCCATCTCGTGCTGTTCGAGGTGGGCGCGCTCGACCGTGTCGGCGGAGCGGAAGCGGTGCTCGAAGCTGCTGCCGGTGCGCAGGTTTCTGAGCTTGGTCTGCATCATCGCGCGCAGGTTGCCGGGCGTGTGGTGACGCGCGTCCAAGACCTTGCACGGCGCGCCGTCGAAGACGATGACCATGCCGCGCCGAATCTGTGTTGCTGGGAATGCCATAAAACTTTCTGCTCCGTGTCGAATGATTTGCCGAACGCGAGATGAGGCGCGGGCGCGACGGTCGAGAACTGACGCCCCCACGCAAACGGCGAGTCTACGGGGTCGCGCGCCGTGTTGTCCAGCCGACATGGGCGTCAGTCGCGTCTCCTCTGCGTCTTGTGGCGTTGTCGTTTGAGCGGGGAAAGTTCGGACGGTGTGACGAAAAAGTGGACGCCCTAAACCCTGAGAGCGGGAGGCCGCAACGAGTAAGCACCGGAGGGAAATGGCGCTTGCTCTCTGCTGCCTCCCGCTCTTTTCGGAGGAGCCCACCTTCCTGCCCGATTAAACGAGACGGGCAGTTTAAAGTTCCGATAAAAAATCAGCGTCGAGAGTTTTTACAAGACGATAACAACTGAGTCTGCGAAGGGTAATGACGGAAGGCGACGACGGGAAGATGCGGCGTGCGACGAGTAGTTCAGGCGGCGCGCGCGCGTGGGAGCGCGCGGCGTTGGCGGGCGAAGCTGTCGAGCCAGTCCTGCGCCTCGGCGTAGAGTGGGAAGCGTTGTTCTTCGGCGCGGAAGGACTTGGTGTGATAGTAGCGGCGGCCGTTGATGAGACGCGCCGGGTGCTTGATGTGCAGCATCTCGTGGAAGA
>DASUNL010000599.1:0-8139 GCA_036277175.1 Pyrinomonadaceae bacterium
ACAGCACAAATAAAACCTGAGCGCCCTTCGGTGAGAAAAGCCACCGCAGCCATTCAACAAATGTAGTACCTGTGAAATCAGCCAAATCTAGCGCGTTGAGAATCCTAATCCCCCAACTGAAAAGCACTGAAATCTGCGTGCTGACGACCGCCGCCGCACTAGCTAGCACAGGCCACACCCCCTTGAGGCGCAGAATTGAATGTTTCCCCATGAGGGTGGGACTGTTGCCGGATTGAGGCGCGAGTTTGTTATCGGGCGGCGTGTCAGAGGGTTTTTCAGGCATAGCGCCGCGAAGCCTACCACAAGACTTTGTGTGCAGACCCCCGACTTATTGTGCAGATGAGACTTTTTGTGCAAAGCCCCGGCGACTGGCTACCACGTATACACTGGTAAGCTCGTATACAGTTTGGGGGTGGGGAGGGTTTTGCTTTAATTCCTCTGTAAATCTCACGTAAATGTTGTGTAGGGGTAGGTGGGGGTGGAAATTGGATACTTGGTATTCAATCGGGTGGATGCGTGTGCGAGATTTGGGGCGCGGCGGAGGGTGGGGCGTTCTTGTTGATGTGTAAGGGTTTAGGGGCGTTTGTGAGAAAGGTTGCAGGGTGGTTTAAGTGTGGCACGAAGGTTGTCAAGGGAGGGGCAAGATCGTTGAAAGGAGTTTCGAGTTGAGAGCAAAGCGGCCTTAGCTCTCCCACCCTTGAAAATGGGTTGAACCTCACTGGTTAAACTCGAAACTCCTTCGACGGTCTCCTTGAAAACTCTAATGATTTAAATGGCGCGGCCCCATCCTCCACTGCTTGGGCAGAGCAGAAAGGGCCGGTCGCCAGAAAGAAGGGACCCCAAATGTTGCGTCGAATCACAGCTTACACCATCGCTCTTAACCTGCTGGTCGTCTCTCTCGCCCCCCTCGCCCCGGTCGCCGCGCAGAGGCAGACGCGGACGGAAATGACGGCGACGAACACTTCCGGCGCGCCGAGCAAGCTCGCGCCGGAATTCGCGTCTCTCGATTCCGCGTCCTCGCAGAACGCCAACGGCCCCGGCCAAATCGGCGACGACAACGGCAGCACGAGCGCCGCCACTTACCGCGTCATCATCCAGACCAACGGCAGCCTGACGGCCGAACAGGAAAGCGCCATCGCTCAGTCGGGCGGCGTCCGCCGCCAGCGTTTCGACGCGCTCAACGCCGTCGTCGCCGACCTGCCCGCCAGCGCCCTCGGCACGCTCGCGGCCCGCGCCGACGTCAAGTACATCTCGCCCGACCGCCCCGTCGGCGCGCAGATGGGCGTCACGCGCGAGACGGTCGGCGCTTCAATCGCGCAGGCCGGGTCGAACGCGAAGGCCAAGAACGGGCTGACCGGCAAGGGCGTCGGCATCGCCATCATCGACAGCGGCGTCAGCGCCTTGCACCCCGACTTCCGCACGAAGAACGGCAAGTCGCGCGTCGTCATCTCGATGGACTTCACCGCGACGGGTAACAACGCGCAGACGCAGGGCGTCGTGCTCGGCGACGGCACCGACCGCGCCGGCCACGGCACGGGCGTCGCGGGCGTCGCCGCCGGCAACGGCGCGGCCTCGGGCGGCTACGGCGCGAACCTCTCGGGCATCGCCCCGGAAGCAGACATCATTGACCTCAAGGCCCTCGACGCCACCGGCGCGGGCCACACGAGCGGCGTGATGAACGCCGTCAACTGGGCGATTGCGAACAAGCAGCGTTACAACATCCGCGTCCTCAACATGAGCCTCGGCACGCCGGTGCGCGAGTCCTATCACACCGACCCGCTCTGCCAGACGGTCGCCCGCGCCGTGCGCGCCGGCATCGTCGTCGTCGCCAGCGCCGGCAACCTCGGACGCGAAGAGATTGGCAAAGACGCCGCCGGCAACCCCGTCTACCGCCCGGTCTACGCGAGCATCAATAGCCCCGGCAACAGCCCCTACGTCATCACGGTCGGCGCGACCGACTCGATGGGCACCGCCCGCCGCTCCGACGACCAGATGGCCAACTTCTCGTCCAAAGGCCCGACGCAGTACGACCGCCTCGCCAAGCCCGACCTCGTCGCGCCGGGCCGCGCCGTCGTCGCGCCGATGACGCAGCAGCAGAACTCCACTTCGGCCGTCGCCCGCCCCGACCGCATCGTCCCGGCCTACGGCACGGCGATGGCGAACGCCTACTACAAGTACTACGGCACGTCCTTCTCCACCCCGGTCGTCGCGGGCACGGCCGCGCTGATGATCGAGGCCAACAAGTCCCTGTCGCCGATGATGGTCAAGGCCGCGCTCGTGCGCACGTCGCAGCCGCTCGCCGGCGCGCAGTGGGCGAGCAAGGTGCAGAGCGTCGTCTCGCAGGGCGCGGGCATGCTGAACACGGCCGCCGCCGTCGAGATGGCGCGCGCCTTCGTGCCCAACGCCGACAAGCTCAAGGCCGGCGACAAGCTCTTCAGCCCGAACGTGACGCTCAGCAGCATCGGCAAGTCCATCCAGATCGGCGGCGAGCGCATCGCGCAGTCCGACAACGTCTTCTACGCGAACGGCGTCTTCTTCTCGCAGCGCCCCGTGCTCGTCAACGGCATCCAGCTCGCCGACGGCGTCGTCTTGGGCGACGGCATCATGACGCGCGACGGCCTGATTCAAGGCAGCGGCATCTACCTCGTTGACGGCGTCGTGTTGGGCGACGGCGTCGTGATTCTCGGCGACGGCGTTGTCCTCGGTGACGGCGTCGTGTTGGGCGACGGCATCTACCTCGTCGATGGTGTGGTCTTGGGCGACGGCGTGGTGCTCGGCGACGGCGTGGTGCTCGGCGACGCCGTCGTGATTCTCGGCGACGGCATGATGAGCTCCGACGGCATCTATCTGGCCGACGGCCGCGCGCTGAGCGACGGGATTTATCTCGTGGACGGCGTGGTCTTGGGCGACGGCGTCGCGAAGGCCGACGGCGTGGTCTTGGGCGACGGCATCTACCTCGTTGACGGCGTCGTGCTCGGCGACGGCATCGCTCTCGGCAACGGCGTCGTTCTCGGTGACGGCGTTGTCCTCGGCGACGGCGTCGTGTTGGGCGACGGCGTGGTGCTCGGTGACGGCGTGGTCTTGGGTGACGGCGTCGTGCTCGGCGACTGATTCTGAAGCCCCCCGCCAAGGGGTGAAAGATGTGCGCTGAGCGCGGGCGACGCGGCGCTCGGAGGCACAAACAGACGGGCCGGAGTAGATTTGGGGCTACTCCGGCCCGTCGCTTTTTTTAGGGTCGCTGGCGCGTCGCTCGTTTAGGACGGGCCGAAGCGCCGCCGGTACTCGCCTGAGGTGATGAACCCCTTGACCATCTCGGCCGCGATGAAGTTGCCGCCGAAGTCGTTGAGCTTCTGGAGCCAGAAGTTGAAGCCGGCGAAGTCTGTGTTGGGCGGGTCGTCGGGGTTGCGCCTGAGATAGCCGAAGTACTGCATCAGGACGAAGGCCGGGTTCTTCTCGCGCGCCTGAAACTCCGCGTCCTCGGCCACGCGGCGCAAGACGCTGGCGCGCGTGTGCGTCCCAGCGTGCAGCCCCGCGACGAGCGCGTCGCGTTCGGACGGCGAGAGCGAGCCGCCCGTGTTGGCGTTCAGAGTGTCGACGAACAGCTCGGGCGACATCGTCGTCGGGTAGCGCGCGAGGAACTCGGGGCGGTTGACGAACTCGTTCAGGAAGGCCTGCTTATTCGCTTCGAGCAACGCCTCCGCGTTCGGCTGGCCGATGACGACCCCGCGCCCGATCTGCTCGTTGTCCGGCAGGAACTCGCGGAAGCGCGGGAAGCGGTTGAACGCGGCGCGGTAGAGTCTGTAGACGAGGAAGCCCGTCTCCTGAAACTCGCGCGAGAGGAAGAACGCGGCCGAGACGTTGATGGTGCGCACCTCGCGGCACGCCGCGTCCGCGCCGCACGAAGTAATCTGACTCACCCAGAAGTTGAGGCCCGCCGCGTCCGCCTCGCGGCCGAAGAAGTCGCGGTAGTGCTGCGCGACGAAGAAGGTCGGGTCGTCGATGGGGTTGCCGGACGTGACGCCGTTCGGCAAATCGACCGTCAGGCCGCCCGTCACGTAAGAGGTTTCGTTCGCGGTGCGGAGGCGGATGCTGTAGTTGCCCGGCGGCGCGGTCAAGGCGACGTTCACGTCGAAGCTCAGGACTTGGAGCGAGCCGAAGAAAATCTCCTGCACGCTCGACTGGACGACGGTGACGTGCTGCGAGCCGATGCTGATGCCCGTCGAGGGGACGGTGTGAACGTTCTCGCCCGCGACGAGGATGCGGTGCGTGCGGCCCGGAACGATGGGGACGGGCACGGCCGACAGTTGGTCGTTCGTGCCGACGAGCGTCGCGTTGAGGAACTGCTGTCCGGTCGGGACGCTTACGTCGAGCGCGGTGGTCGCGTTCGCGCCGACCGTGAACGTGCCGACCTCGGTCGTCAGAAACGGCGCGGTCGAGCCGAGCGTGAGACCTTGGTATGCGCCGCTGCGCGAGGCTATCTGCCCGGCGTTGACCGGCTCGTCCAAGTACTCGGCCCTGACGCGATACTGGCCGGGCGGCAGGGCGTCGATGCGGTACGCGCCGGTCGGGAGCGCGATGTTGCTCGCCACGGTGCGGCCCGTCGCCACGTCTTCGACGAAGACGTGCGCGCCGAAGGCGGGCTGGCCCGAAGAGTAGCGCGCCGTCCCGGCAATCGCGCCTAATCCGACGCGCGGGCCGTAGATGGCGCGGACGCCCGTGCGGTCGTCGTCCGAGAGCGTGCGGACGGTGAGCGCAGGCATCTGGTAGACGCCGTTCAGACCTTGGCGCGGCTGCATCGTCGCGCCGACGATGCCTGAGTGTTCGAGGCCGAGCAGGTGGCCGAGCTCGTGCGCGAAGGTCGCTTCGAGGTCGAAGGTTCCGGGCGTGCCGTCGGTCGAGAACTGCGCGCTGGCGGTCGGGTTAATCGCCACGTCGCCCTCTTGAATCGCGCCCGTGTTCGGGTCGAAGGTGATGCGGGCGCGTCCCTGCGGCGCGTTGTTGACGTTAAAGAGCGTCGAGTTGACCGACGAGACGGTGAGGAGACTGATGCCGTCCTGCGTGCTGGCCTGCGCGTCGGAGAAGCTGATGTTGAACTGGATGTTGGCGGCCTCCGACCAGCTCTTGAGCGCGCGGCGGGCCGCGCCGACCACGTCGCTGCCCGCCTTGATGTTGGGCGGCGGCGAGTTGAGCGAGGACGAGAGCGCGATGTTGATGGTCTTCGTCGGCCAGCGAATCTGGACAGCGCCGTTGCGGTCGGTGAACTGCAAGGTGTAGGCGCGCGACCGCGACGGAGGCAGGCAGACGAGCGTCGCCGCGATGAGGACGAGCGTGAGAAGAAAGCGCATGAAGATCACCCTTGTTCGAGAAGCGTCTTGAACGTCGAATACCGGTGGGGAGTTTTTTCGGGGGGGCCGCTTCGGCCGGGCCGTGGGGTTTGGCACGTGTCGCCGCGAGCGGCAGGGCAAAACTAATATAACAAGAAGACGCGGCCGCGCCAAGAGGGAGTTTTGGGAAGGCGAAGAAGTGGAAAGTAAAAGGCAAAAGGACGGAGAGCACGAAGGCTCTTCCCTTTTGCCTTTTAACCTTTAACTTTTGCCTGCCCCGTGGCGGCTAGGCTTTGCGGCGACTTTTGGTCGCGCCCCATGCGTCGCCGCTCTTGGCGGCGGACACGTTCTGCGGGGTGATGCCGGAGGCGACGGCGGCCGCGTCGTCGAAGGGCGCGGGCTGGGTCGACGGGCGGCGCGACTGGCCGAGGTCTGCGAAAGCGACGATGACGAGCAGCGCGACGACGCCGAGCGTCGAGAGCACGTAGAGCAGCGCGACCTGCTCCCAGATGAGCAGGCCGATGACGACGGCCACGACGGCGGCGATGATTAGAAGCGTCCTGCGGCGACGCGACTTGCCGCGCGCGCCGGGCGCAGTCGGCCTTCTCTTTTCCATTCCCACACTCCCTACAGAGATTAATCCGCCGGTTCGGCGAAGCAGGTAATTTAACACAACGCCCGGCGCGGGGCGAACCGGCGCGGGCCTCTCCGAAAGCGAATTAAAGCGAAGGGCCGGGCTTCGCTTTAAGAGGCCCGGCCCTTCGCTTGCCGTTCGAGTGAAAGCGTCAAAGCGTCTCGCCCGCGCCTAGAGGCGGCCGAGTCGCCCCGTTCAGTTGATGATGCGGACGGCCCCGCTCTGCATGACGGTGCTGGCCGTGCCGGTGGCGAAGCCGAGCAAAGTCGTCGGCAGTTGCTTCGGCCCCCACGGCGAGCCGGTCCCGATTTCGATGATGTCGTAGGGCTGGAGCGCGATGTCGGGAGCCTTCTTCTTGCGTATGTCGTCGAAGTTGACGGTCAGGATGTCGGGCTCAAGCTGGCCCGGCTTGGTGCGATAGATGCGCACCTTGTCGGTCTTGGCCTCCTTGCGCACGCCGCCGACCTGCGCGATGGCGCGCATCAGAGACATCTCGTTACGCAGATAGAGGTTGTTCGGACTGTAGACGCCCGTGCCGGTGACGAAGATGGGCGGCGCGTCCGAGACGATGACGATGTCGCCGGGGCGGATGA
Organism: Pyrinomonadaceae bacterium; assembly: GCA_036277175.1. Lineage (GTDB taxonomy): Bacteria > Acidobacteriota > Blastocatellia > Pyrinomonadales > Pyrinomonadaceae > DASQDT01. The sequence continues at coordinate 6,552 of DASUNL010000599.1, forward strand.
CGGGGTTGGCCTTCTGCTCGCCCTTCTTCAGGTCGATGAGCGAGTAGATGTTGAAGGGCACTTGGAAGCTGTCCTCGGTCGTCTTCTGCGAGGCCAGCATGGCGAGGTCTTCCTCGGTCGGGCACATCACCGGCTCGGTGTGGTAGACCTGTATGTCGCCGCCGGCCGCGTCGGTCGTCCCGCCGGCCACGGCGAGCAGCTCCAACAGGCGCACGCGGCGGTTCATGTGTGCGCGCGTCGCCTGCCTGACCGCGCCGAAGACGACGGCGGGCGGGCGGCTGTGGCGTTCGGTGATGCGCAGGGAGACTTGCGGGTTCTGAAGATACTCCGACAGGGCCTTGATGATGTCGCGCTTGACCTCGATGTCCGTGCGGCACTTCGCCTCGATGGGCTTGAGGAACGGGACTTCGACGAAGCCCTCGTCGTTGACGACGAGCTGGCCCGTGAAGTTCGGCTCGCCGAAGACGCGCAGGTCGAGCACGTCGCCGGGGCCGAGTTGGTACTTCTTGATGCCGGCCTCGTCGAGCGCGTTCGAGAGCGCGCCGTCGTTTGCGCCGCCTCCGCCGATGGGCGAAGACGACCCGCCCGTGTCGACCGGCTGCTGCGCGACGACGAGCGACGCGACCGACAGGCAGAGGACGGCGATTGAGAGAAGCTTGAATGTGGTCTTCATAACACTTTTCCTTATTTCGAGGCCCGGCCGGGGTGCCGGAGGAAAATAACTAGATGCCGGGACAGGCGAGGCGGCTGCCCAGCCCACGCCTTTTTCACCTACCGAATGACCTCACACGGCGAACTTCGGCCGTCGCACAGGGGGCCACAATTGTCGCACAGTAGGCCGCAAATCCCAACCGCGCCGGGTTCGGGAGGCGACCGTGCGGGCGGCCCTTCAGACTTCAGTCCCCCCGCCGCCGTTCAAGTCCTCGCCCACGCCTTCGTCGCCCGACGACGCGCGCTCACGCGCCGGCCACTTGCGGCGCGGCGGCGCGGAGGGTTTGACGTCGGTCGTCAAACGGTCGGTGGCGAGCCGCGCGCGAAGAAGCTCTATCTCGCGTTGGATGCGTTCGGCGGCCTCGGCGCGCGCCTCCTCGCCCATGTCGGCGCGCGAGAGGTAAAAGAGCGCGTCGCGGTAGCGCGCGATGGCGCGCGTGTAGCGACCACGGAAGGCCGCGCGCTCGGCCATCTCGACCCACTGCCCGACCTTGACCGACGCGATGAAGTTGCGCACGGCGACCGACGACTGGTGCAACTCCTGTTCGCCCGGATAGGCGCGCAGAGCCTCCTCAATCACGTCGAGCGCGCGCTGCGCCGTCTCAATCTTGTCGGAGATGCGGACGCGGCGGCTCGCCTCCTGCGTCCGCGCCGTCGCCTCGCCGCGCGCCCACGCGAGCATGTGACTTTTCTGAATGGCGCGCACGCGCTCCTGTCCGGCGCGGAGCGCCGCGCGCACGTCCGGCGCGCGGGCCGAGCGCATCGCGTCGTCGGCGGTGGCGAGATACTGCTCGCAGAGCCGGTAGGCTTCGAGGTGCGCCTCGGGGAGCGCGCCCGGCGCGTCGGCCTCCGTCAGGCGCAGTTGCAAAGAGCGCAG
>DASUNL010000600.1:0-7568 GCA_036277175.1 Pyrinomonadaceae bacterium
CCCCCGCGTCACCTTGCGGGCCTTCGGCGCGCGGGCTGTCTCTGCGGCTGCGTCGGCGGCGGCGAGTTGGCGGCGGGCAACGCCGCGCGTACGCGCTCGGCGATGCGCGCGGTCAACTCGTCGTCGCGCAGCCCCGTCACCTTCCAACGCCCCGCGTCGCGCCGCATCGAAAGCTCGACGGGCTGCTCGCCCCTCATGAATTTGACGGTCGCCGCGTCGCCGTCTTCGGTCACTTCCGACGCGCCGCGCACGCCAATCGCGAGCAGTGGGAACGGCACGTCGCCCGACTTCTCGCCGACCGCCTTGACGCCGTTCTTAATCTCGTCGCGCATCGTCTCGCGCACGCGCGGCAGAAGGTTCTGCACGCCCGCGTCGATTTGCTTGCGCGCCGCCTCGGGCAGCGGGATGCCGCCCGTCAGCTTCTCCGTCACCTGCGGGACGAGGCTCGTCACTATCTGGTCGCTGTCAATCAGCGTCTCGACCTCGCGCACGTCTTCGCGGCGCGCGGCGTCGACTAAGAGCGCGAGCGAGTAGGCGGGCGACTGTTGAAAACTCCGCCACCAGAGGAAGCCCGCGACTAGCGCCAACACGAGCAACGCGACGACGACGAGCGCGATGACGAGCAGAATCCTCGCGCCGCGCCCGCGCTTCGCGGGGCCGCGCCCCCCGCCGCCTCGCGCGACGCGCTCCTGTTCGATCTTGTCGAGGTCGACGACGATGCGACTCTTGCGCGGCCTGCGACTCTCGTCCAGCGGTGCTGTTGACATTAACTCTCCTCGACCTCCTCGACCCGACACCGGAGCGCGCCCGCGCCGAGACGCACGCGCACGCGCGCGCCCCGCCCGACCGTGCGCGCCGAGCGCAGGACGCGCCCGCCTTCGTCCTCCGCGAGCGCGTAGCCGCGACCGAGCACGGCGAGCGGCGACATCGCGTCGAGCGCGGCCGACGCGACCGCGAGCCGCGCGCGTGCGTCTTCCAGACGCGACGCGGCCGCGCGTTCGAGCGCCGCGCGGTTGACGGCGAGCGCGAGTCGCGACTCGCCCGCGCGCGCCGAAGTCCGCGCGGGGCTCAGACGACGGAGCGACGCTTCGAGCCTGCGCCGCGCGCCCTCCAAACGTCGCCCGAAAACTTTTTCCAGACGCGCGCGCGCTTCCGTCGCCGCCGACGACGCCTCGCGCAGACGCTCGCGCGCCTCGTCGAAGCCGCGCGACATCGCCGCGTCCTGCACGCGCGTCCGCTCGCGTATCAGGCGGAAGCGGAGCGCCTGCACCATGTCGCGCCCGAGACCTTCGACGTAGGCGGCGATTTCGTCCTCGCGCGCGGCGACGATTTCGGCGGCGGCCGTCGGAGTGGCGGCGCGCACGTCGGCCGCGAAGTCGGCAATCGTCGTATCGCTCTCGTGTCCGACGGCCGAGATGACGGGGACGAACGAGGCCCTTATCGCGCGCGCGACCTCCTCCTCGTTGAACGCCCAGAGGTCTTCGGCCGACCCTCCGCCGCGCCCGACGATGATGGCGTCGACGCCCTCCTCGGCGCGGCCCTCCGCGACGGCGCGCGCGTGGAAGGCGTTCAGGAGTTCGATGGCGCGCGCGATTTCCTGCGACGCGCCCTCGCCCTGCACGCGCGTCGGCGCGACGAGGAGGTGGACGGTGCGCGTGCGGCGCTCGACGGTGCGGATGATGTCGCGCAAGGCCGCGCCCGTCGGAGAAGTGACGACGCCGACTCGTCGCGGCAGAAGCGGAAGCTCGCGCTTTAGCTCCTCGTCGAAGAGTCCTTCGGCGGCCAAGCGTTCGCGCAGTTGCTCGAAGGCGACGCGGAGCGCGCCCGCGCCGACGGGGTCGAGTCCTTCGACCAAAAGCTCGTACTCGCCGCGCGGCTCGTAGACGGTCAGACGCCCGCGCGCGCGCACCTGAAGGCCGTCGGCCGGGCGGAAGCGTATCCGGCAGTTGACGCCGCGAAAGCAGGTCGCGCGTAGCTGCGACGACTCGTCCTTGACGGTGAAGTACCAGTGGCCCGACTTGTGCGGGCGGAAGTTTGAGATTTCGCCCTCGACCCAGACGGAGGCGAAGCGGTTCTCAATCGCGCCGCGCACCTGCGAGGTCAATTCCGAGACCGTCAGCGGGCGGCGCTCCGTTTCGTCGAAGAGCGAGAGCAGAAGCGAGCGTGTCATGCTTTTGGACGGAAGGATGATTCAAAAGCCGTGAATCGTCAACCGTGAATCGTTAATCGCGAATGGCGGTTGAGAGCCGCGCTGCCCGAACGTCGAAGCGCAAGGTTGAGCGACGGTCAAACTATTTACGATTCACGATTCACGATTCACGGCTTTTGACTCGTCTCGGCTTTCGCGTAGTAGCCCTCGCGGTAGAGGAGGCGGAGTTTCTGTTTTTTGAGGGCGGGGTTGGTAAGCTCGACGCGGACGCGGCGGAAGCCTCCGTCGCGCCGACGGTTCGTGGGCGTGTAGGCGATGAGGTATTGCGAGCGCAGTTCTTGATTGATTTGCGCGAAGGCGGCGTCGAGGTCGGCGCGCGTCTCGGGGAAGAAGGCGCGGCCGCCGGTGCGCTCCGAGATTCGCTTGAGCGCGCCCTCGTCGACGTCGTAAAGCTCTCGGTCGCCGATGCCGATTGCATAGATGACGGCGTTTTGGCGGACGGCGAAATCAATCAGCTCGTCCTTCTTCGTCACGCTCGTCGTGTCGTCGCCGTCGGAGAGGAGGATGACGGCGCGTCGCGTCTGCGCGGGGGTGCGCGCTAGCACGCCCTCGATGGCCGCCCACGCCGAGTCCCAGATGGCCGACCAGCAGCGCGGGTCTTGCGCGACCGTCAGGTCGTCGCGCTGCGTGCAGGAGGGGTCGTCCTCCGGGATTTCGACCGTTAGGGATTCGACCGCCGCGCGCAGAAGCGCCGCGTCATTCGTCGGCGGCTGGCGCAGGAAGGGGCGGCCCGTAAACGAGACGACCGCCGCCGCGTCCTTCGCGGGGCGGAGGACTGCGTTGAAGAAGGCGAGCGCGGCGGCCTTCTCGTCGGGGAGCGTCCGCTCCTGCGACTTGCTCGTATCGACGACGACGGCCAGAGAGAGCGGCGTGTCGGTCTCGCGCTGGAAGGTCGAGAGTTGCTGCTCGACGCCGTCTTCGAGCACGCGCACGTCCTCCTGCCGGAGCGTCGTGACGAAGCGCCGGTTTCTATCGACGGCCGTCAGAAGGATGGCCGCCAAGTCAGTGTCGACGCGCTCGACCTCTTCGTCCTCGCGCGTCGCGGGAGTCGGCGACGTCGCGGGCGGGGGCGTCGGCGACGCTTGCGGAGTCGGCGAAGGCTGCGGAGTCGGCGAAGGCTGTGGCTGTTCAGTCGGCGAAGGCGTCGGCGTCAGTTCTTGAATAGGCGTCGGCTGCGTTTGAGGCGTCGGTGTCGGCGGCGTCTCCTGCGCGCGCGGCATACGCCCCCCGATCGCGGCCACGACGAGCAGCGAGATGGCGAGTGGAAGCAATGAGACGAGCAGAAGCGACGAGCCGTGCGTGAGCGTCGGGCGACGAAAAGGCATCACGGTTTCCCCTTGTCTGTTTCAACCAATCTACGCGGGGGAAGTTTTACGCGCGGACGTTTAGGGCCGCGCCATCGCGGGGGGCAGCTCGACCGTCGGACTCAGGCGCACGCTCGCGCCGTCGCGCGCGACGCGCACACGCACGCGCGCGTCGCGCCGCTCGGCGGCCTTCGACTCGTAGGTTATCGAGTAGGAGGTGCGAAGCTGCATCACCACGTCGTCGTAAGCCTGCTGCAACTGTTCGAGCCGCGTGATGGGGTAGTAGACGCCGCCCGAAATCTCCGCGAGCCGACGCCCTTCAGTTTCGGCGCGCGACGTGAGCGTCAGAAAGCGCGAGCGCATCGGGTCAATCGTCGCCGCCGGCGCGCGCGTGCCCGACGCCGGAATCAATCCCGAAGGGACGTAGAGCGGGTAGATGAGCGCGCCCGTCTCCATCACGGCCTCGACCAAGTCTGTGAAGGGGACGAACGAGCGGTTGTCGTCACCGTCGGAGAGGATGACGATGGCCGTGCGCTCTCCGCGCAGGGGTTCGAGCGTGTTGACGAGCGAGTAGGCGATTGAGTCGTAGAGCGCCGTCGCGCCGCCGGCCTGAATGTCTTTGATTCGTTTGGCGAGAAGCGCGCGGTCGGTCGTGAAGTCGGAGATGAGCTGGATGTCGTCGCGGAAGCTGACGATGGCGACGCGGTCTTCGGGGCCGACCGTGGCGATGAAGGCGAGCGCGGCCTTGCGTATGAAGTCGAGGCGTTCCTCGACGCTGCCGGAAACGTCCAAGAGGAGGACGAGGTTGAAGGGCGCGCTGGCGGGCCGCACCTCGCGCACCTCGCGCGGCTCGTTGTTCTCGACGACGGTGAAGTCGCTCGCGGTCAGTCCGCCGAGCGCGCGGCCCTGACGGTCGGTGACGGTGGCTTGCAGGCGGACGAGCGTTCCGCCCAGACGCTCGCGCACCTCAAGGGGCGCGCGCCCCTCCAACAGACGCGGCTCGCGCTCGCGCGGCGGCAGGGTCTTCGCGTACTCGCCGACGAGTCGCGGCGCGATGCGGCGGATGGCCTGCGTCAGTTCCGAGTCGCCGCTCCGGATGATGGCGCGCGCGGCCTCGGTCAGCTCGCGCTCGCGGAGGTCTGCGGGGACGCTCGCCTCGTCGGAGACGCCGAAGAGGATGACGCCGCGCGCGGTTTCGAGTTGCAGCTCGGTGCGCTCCTCGCGCTTCGCCTTCTTGTCGCCGAAGCGGCCCGACACCTCGAACGAGCCGCCGCGCTTCTCCCTCACCCTTTCCAACTCGACCTCGCTGTAGAGGCGCGGGCGCGAGAGCGTCCAGCGGAAGTTGTAGCGAAGGGCGTCGAGTGGCACGTCGGCGCGTATCGTCCCCGTGTCGGTCTTGACCTCGGCCTCGGCCAAGGGGCCGACGACATCGACCGCGCCGACCTCCGTCTCCACTCGCACGTTCGCGCGCGCGGGGACTAGGACGACGATGTCGATGCGGTCGCGGTCGAGCGCGGCCGCGCGCGCGTTCGTCCGGACGACCGTGCCGCCCGGCGCGTTCGTCCCTTCCCTCTCGACTCTAATCTCCAAGCGGCCGCCGTCGTTTGAGACGCGCACGTCCTTTTCCGTGACGGGCACGTCCAAGGGCGAGCGCGCGCGGATGGAGACCTTCTTCTGCTGCTCTTCGGAGGCGGTGACGGTGACGCGGCCCGTGCGGTTCCTTATCGTCAGCGCGACCTCGCCCGCCGCCACGTCCACGTCGCGCTCGAACGTCTGCGCGCGGACGCAGACCGAGCCGCCGAAGCCGGCCACGACCAACAATGCGGGGAGAATGACGAGAAAGAAACGCGCGCGCGCTCTACGACGCGCGGCGGAGGGACGGTAAAACATATCGCTTAAATCTTGCCTTCATCCTTTCCTCTTGTCGAGGTAGGCGGTGATGGCGTCGCGCACCTGCGTAATCTGCTCTTCGCTGAAGACGCCGGTGACGGCGTTGCCGTCCTGAAAGCCGATGACGGTGACGCGCCCGTCCATCTGGAAGTTGAAGGTATAGGTGCAGCCGTTCTCTAATTCGTAGGAGAGCGCCGGCGAGACGCTCGCCGCGCTTTTCGATTCGAGGTGCATCTGTCGCGTGTCTCCGTTCGTTTGAGGGCTTTTATCTACGCGCTCGCTTGCCAAGCGGCGGCTAGTTTAGCAGACTCTCGCCCGCGCGTCGCGCGCCTCCCGCGCGGCGTACCGTAATGCGTCGTTCAACTTGAAGCGGGAAATCGCGCCCCGGCCCGGCCGCCCCGTCAAACGATGACTAGCCTTCAGGCATCTGATATTTTGTAGGCCAGCAGGGCGACCGAAACCTCACCTTTTTTACGGGCACAGTCTAACGTTTTAGATGAATACTTTTAAGCACAAACTGATAGTCGCGCTTTTCGCCGCCGCCGCGCTCGTGGCGGTCACGGATTTGGCCGTCCACGCGCGTCAGGACGCATCCGCGCCGCAGGCGACCGTCGGCGCGCAAAGCCCGACGACGCACGTCAAGCCGACGGCGAAGGTCGCCGACGGGGCGCGAGCCGAAGGCGTCGCTCCGGCGGTCGCGCCTTCGTCGGCAGCCGCAGCCGCCCCGTCGTCGGCGGCGTTGACGGCGACCGCTCCCGCTCCCATTTTCGTCAGCGCGGCGGCGCGCAACCTCTCTCTGAGCGAAGGGCTTCAGTGGACGTTCGGCGGGAAGTCGCAGCGCGGCTGGTCGCTCTACCTGCCGCTCGTGCGCCGCCTGCTCGCGACGGACGCTGACGCCGCGTCGCCCGAGTTCGCCGAGTCGCTCGCGCGCTGGCAACGCGCGTCGGGCCTCGCGCCCAGCGGCGTGCTCGACGACGCGACGCTCTACGCGATGATTTCCCACTGGCAGTCGGTGCGCATCAAAGACCGTGCGCACCCTTCGCCCGAACAGCTCGTCGTCGCGCCCACGTCGGACTTCTACGACCCGACGCGGCCGGACGAATTGCGACAGGTCGAGCGTCGCGCCTACGACGCCTACAAGCGGATGGTCGCGGCGGCCGCCGCCGACAAAACCTTGGGGCTTCAACTGACGAAGACGGGCGAGCTTGCGCCCGAGGAGAAGTTCCTGAAGATAGTCTCGTCGTTCCGCTCGCGCGCCTATCAGGAGCACCTGCGCCGCCAGTCGCCGAACGCGGGCCGCGCAGGATTAGCCGTCAACAGCCCGCACTTCACGGGCCGCGCCCTCGACATCTACGTCGGCGGCGACCCGGTCGAGACCAAGGACGCGAACCGCCGCATACAGGTCGACACGCGCGTCTACCTCTGGCTCGTCCGCAACGCCGAGAGCTTCGGCTTCCGCCCTTACTATTACGAGCCTTGGCACTGGGAGTACGTGGGCGAGGTCACGACCGGGAAGAGATGACTTTTCGATGACAGCCAAACCTCGCGTCATGTTCGTCGAAGACCACCCAGACACGCAGGCCATCCTCACACACCTGCTTGAGCAGAGCGGCTTCGACGTGACGGCGGTGCGGACGGTCGCCGACGCGCTGGAGCTTGCGCGCGACGGCCGCTTCGACGCCTTCGTACTCAACCACGTCTTCCCCGACGCTTCGGGCGTGACGCTCTGCCGCGAACTCCGTGCGATGGGCCGCGCCGAGCCGATTATCTTCTTCTCGGCCGCCGCGCACGAGTCGGAAATCAGAATCGCCTTCGAGGCCGGGGCCGACGAGTACCTTAAGAAGCCCGGCGACATCGTCAACCTCGCGGGCGTCGTCGCCCGGCGACTGAAGAAGAGTTAAGCGCGAAAGCAGCTCGACTCGCGGGGTCTGAAAAGGAGGCTTTCGTGACCGCGAACGCCGCATCGTTTCCTTCGGAGGGGTCGCGCGCGTGGCGCGGCGTCGTGTGGGGCGGCCTCTTGGCCGGGGTGCTCGACATTACGGCCGCGTGCCTGAGCAATTACTTGCAGCGCGGGACGAGTCCGGTTCTGGTTCTGCAATCGGTGGCCGGGGGCTTGCTCGGCGCGGACACTTTCAGGAGAGGCGCGGCGAGCGCCGCGCTCGGCC
>DASUNL010000601.1:0-5991 GCA_036277175.1 Pyrinomonadaceae bacterium
CTCCATCTCGCGCGTGTAGCGCGCCCACGCGCGACGCATCACGACCTCGCGCGCGGCCGCCGCGATGAGCATCACGAACCCGGCGGCGAGTCCGGCCGGGAGCCACGGCGCTTCGTCCTCGCCCGCGCGCAGAAGCCACCAGAGCGCGAAGAAGACGGCGACGGAGACGGCCGCCGCAGCGGCCATGTACCCGGCCGTCGAGGGCATGCGCGTGGCGCGCGCGGGCGCGCGACGCCGCGTCGCGCGCGCGTGTGTCGCCTTCGCCCCAAACTCCTCGGCTGAACGGCCTCGCAAACTCGCCCTCACTTAAATTAAAGAGACTTTAGAAACGCGCGTGAGTCGCCACGTCGGAAACGGCGTTATAGTCATCTTTTCGGGCGGCACTGTCAACAGACGTAAGCTAACGGCTTTCAGCTTTCGTCGTTCGGCCGAACCGAAAGCCATTTAAGCTTTCGCGCTCGGCCGCTCAAGTCCTTGTCACGGCGTCAACGCTTCCGACGGCTTCGGCCGTGAGTTGAAAGCTGAACGCTGACGGCCGAACGCTTTTTTTCCCTAGCCCTCGAAAAACTTTCCCGTTTATACTTGGCCGCGCTCCCCGGCCGGCTCGTCTCTCGCGCGCGACGCGGGGAAGAGCGCACGTCAGTCTTTCGTGCCAGCGGGTTTTTTGAATGGACGTGACTTGTCAGAAATGCGGGGCGAGTGTGCCCGCCGAGAATGCTTTCTGCGCGGAGTGCGGGGCGGTGATGCTCGCGGGCGCTCCGCGAGAGCGGCGCGACGACCCTTCGGCACAACTGGCGTCAACCATCTCGGGGGCTTACGTGCGCCGCGAGCTTGCGCCCGAGCCGACGGCGACAGCGCCCGCCGCCGTCGCGCCGACGCGCGAGGCGAGAGCGGGCGCGCCGCAGGAGTCGCGCCGAAGCTCGCCGCTCCTCCTCGTCGTCGGCGTCGCCGCGCTCATCGCGCTCGGCGGCCTCCTCGTCTACCTCGTCGGCCTCATCCTGCGCGGCTGACGAGCGCGTCCACGCACGCACGCGCGCCCGGCCGAACCTTGTTAAGCAGACCGACCCGATGAGCGACCTGACAGGATTCCCCCGAGGCGACGCGCGCATGCCGGCGGGCGCGCGCCCGCCACGACAGAGCGCGCTGCGCTGGGTGGCGGGTTTGATGGCCGCGCTCGTCGCGCTCCTGCTCGGACTCATCACGCTCGTCCTCATCGGGTTCTCGACCGGCCCCGTCCCCTTCCTCGCCGGACTCGTCGTCGCCGTCCTGCCCGTCCCCGTCTACGTGATGATGGCGCTCTGGGTCGACCGCTTCGAGGCCGAGCCGGCGTGGCTGCTCGCCGTCGCCTTCTTCTGGGGCGCGCTCGTCGCCGTCGGCATCGCCATCATCGTCAACTCGGTCGGCGTGACGGCCGTCGAGACGGCCTTCGGCCGCGACGCCGCAGACTTCTACGGCCTCTCGATTTCCGCCCCGCTCGTCGAGGAAGGGACGAAGGCGCTCGCGCTCTTCATCCTCTTCTACTGGAAGCGCGACGAGTTCGACGGCGTCGTCGACGGCATCGTCTACGCGGCGATGGTCGGCCTTGGTTTCGCGATGACGGAGAACATCAAGTACTACGGCGAGGCCGTGCTAGAAGGCCGCACGTTCGGCACGTTCGTCGTGCGCGGGATGTTTAGTCCTTACGCGCACCCCTTGTTTACGAGCATGACAGGCATCGGGCTTGGGCTTGCGAGCCACTCGACGCGGCGCGCGACGCGGCTCGTGATGCCGGCCGTCGGGTTCGCGCTCGCCGTCGTGCTCCACAGTCTCTGGAACACCTCGCTCTACCTGACGGGCCGCACCGAGAACGGCCTCATCGCGCTCGTCATGTACTTCCTCATCATGGTCCCCATCTTCACGGGCGTGCTGCTGACCATCTTCTACGCGCTCCGGCGCGAGGGGCGCATCCTGCGCGAGCACCTGCGCTGCGACATCGAGCGGGGCTTGCTGACGCCCGAAGAGTACGAGCGCCTGTGCTCCGTGCGCGGGCGGATGGGCGCGACGTTCGGCGCTTTGCGACGGCGCGGCGTCGAGGGCTGGCGCGCGCGCACGCGCTTCCACGGCCTCGCCAGCGAACTCGCCTTCCAACGCTTCCGCGTCTCGCGCGGCGTCGTGATGGGCGGGGGCGTGGAAGAGGAGCGCGAGGCGCTGTACCTGCACGCGATGCGCGAGCTGCGCACGCGCCTCTGGTGAGAGTGTGAAAATCAGACTCCTTCCGAGCAGCTTCGACGACGACGGGCGCGCCACGCAGGAGCAGCGCCTCAGCTGCTTCGTCATCGACGACCGCGTGACGATTGACGCCGGGAGCGTCGCCCTCTCTTTGGGCGAGCGCGGCCGCGCGCACGTCCGAGACGTCATCGTCACGCACCCGCACATGGATCATGTCGCCACGCTCCCCATCTTCGTCGACGACCTCTTCGCCACGCTCGAAGAGCCGGTGCGCGTCCACGCCACGCCGGAAGTCATCACGCTGCTCAAGCGCGACATCTTCAACGGCACGGTCTACCCGCCGTTTCATGAGTTCCGCAACGGGCGGACGCACGTGATGGAGTTCGTCCCCATCGAGCCGGGCCGCGAGTTCGCGGTCGCGCACCTGCGCGCGACGGCCGTCGGCGTCACCCACATCGTCCCGACCGTCGGCCTCGTCCTCTCGGACGGCGAGCGCACGATTGCCTTTAGCTCCGACACGTCGGCGACCGAAGAGTTCTGGCAGCTCGTCAACCGCCAGCCGCGACTCGACGCGCTCATCGTCGAGACCTCCTTTCCCGACCGCCTCGCGCAGCTCGCCGAAGTCTCCGGACACCTGACGCCCGCCTCGCTCCGCCGCGAGCTCGGCAAGCTCGAACACGAAGACGTGCCCGTCCTCGTCATGCACCTCAAACCCGCCTACCGCGAAGTTCTCATCAACGAGCTCGACGCGCTCGACCACCCGCACCTGAGCGCGATGGAGGTCGGGCGCGAGTATTCGTGGTGAGACGACCTGCCGCAAAAGCATCGAGCGCGAAGGGCAGTCCGCCGACGGCGACCCGCAAGGCGAAGGGCGTGCGCGCGCGCCGCGACGGCCTCTGTTACGACCCCGAGGAGGCCGTCAAGTTTCTCTCACGGGCCGACCCCGTACTCGCCGCTTTGATGGAGCGCGCCGGGCCGTTCGCGCTCGAACTCAGAAAACTACACGACCCCTTCGAGGCGCTCGCGCGCAACATCGTCTTCCAACAACTGCACGGCAGCGCCGCCACGGCGATTCACCGCCGCGTCGTCAATCTCTTCGGCGGCGAGAAGCTCCGGCCCGAAGACTTGCTCGCGGCGTCGGAGGCGTCCTTGCGTGGCGCGGGACTCTCGGCCGCGAAGCTCGCGTCGCTCAAAGACCTCGCCGCGAAGACGCTCGACGGCACAGTTCCGACGCGCGCGCGCCTGCGCCGGATGAGTGACGAGGAGATAGTCGAGCGACTGACACAGGTGCGCGGCATCGGACGCTGGACGGTCGAGATGCTTCTCATGTTCAGGCTCGGCCGCGCGGACGTTCTGCCGGTCGGCGACTTCGCCGTGCGGAAAGGCTTCGCGCTCGCGTACGGGCTGGACGAGTCGCCGAAGCCGAAGGAGCTTGAGCTGTTCGGCGAGCGTTGGCGGCCCTACCGCTCCGTCGCGAGCTGGTACATGTGGCGCGCCGTCGAGTTGTTTTCAAAAGAAGCGCGGACGTAAGAAGTGTGTTGAAGGAAGTGTGATGGCCGAACAGGGACGCAAAAAGATTCGCTGGTCGAGCGCGTGGGGCGAGGCGCGCCAGCTCGTGTGGGCGCACCGCCGTCGGCTCGCCGTCGGCGCGGTGCTGATGCTCATCAGTCAGGCGATGGGGCTGGTGCTTCCGGCCTCGACGAAGTACCTCATCGACGAGGTCATCGTCAAAGGGCGTACCGACCTGCTCTGGCAAATCGCGCTCGCGGCCGGGGCGGCGACGCTCGTGCAGGCCGTCACGTCGTTCAGCCTGTCGCAAGTCCTCGGCGTCGCCGCGCAGCGCGCCATCACGGAGATGCGCAAGAAGGTGCAGGCGCAAATCGCGCGTCTGCCCGTCAGCTATTTCGACTCGACGCAGACGGGCAAGCTCATCTCGCGCATCATGAACGACGCCGAGGGCATACGTAATCTCGTCGGCACGGGCCTCGTCCAACTCGCCGGGAGCTTCATCACGGCGGTCGTCGCCCTCTGCGTGCTGTTTTGGCTCAACTGGCGTCTGACGGCGATTACGATTCTCGTCCTCGGCCTCTTCGGCGGCGCGCTCGCCTACGCCTTCACGCGCCTGCGCCCGCTCTTCCGCGAGCGCGGCGAAATCACGGCGCAACTCACGGGCCGCCTCGCCGAATCTCTGGGCGGCATACGCATCGTCAAAGCCTACACGGCCGAGAAGCGCGAGGAACTCGTGTTCGCGCGCGGCGCGCACAAACTCTTTCGCAACATCGCCAAGTCGATGACGGGCGTGTCGGCGACGACGGCCTTCTCGTCGGTCGTCATCGGCGCGGTCGGCGTCGTGATGATTCTCGTCGGCGGGCGCTCGGTCGTCACCGGCGCGATGACGCTCGGCGACCTCTTCATGTACGTCCTCTTCACGGGCCTGATGGCGATGCCGCTCATCCAGTTCGCGGCCATCGGGACGCAAATCACCGAAGCCTTCGCGGGCCTCGACCGCATCCGCGAGGTGATGAGCATGGCGACCGAGGACGAGGAGGACGCGCGGCGCGCGGCCGTCGCGGAGATGCGCGGCGAGGTCGAGTTCGAGGACGTGTGGTTCGAGTACAACGAGGGCGCGCCCGTGCTCAAGGGCGTCTCGTTCAAAGCTCCGGCAGGCTCGACGACCGCGCTCGTCGGCTCAAGCGGCTCGGGCAAATCGACGCTCACGAGTCTCGTGATGAACTTCAACCAGCCGCGCGCGGGGCGCGTCCGTATTGACGGACGCGACTTGCAGACGCTCCGCTTGCGTGACTTTCGCTCTTACCTCGGCGTCGTCATGCAGGACAACTTTCTGTTCGACGGAACAATCGCCGAAAACATCGGCTTCTCGAACCCGCACGCCACGCGCGCCGAAATCGAGGCGGCGAGCCGCGTCGCGCACTGCGAGGAGTTCATCGAGAAGTTCGAGCTAGGGTACGACACCGTCGTCGGCGAGCGCGGGGTGAAGCTTTCGGGCGGGCAGCGACAGCGCATCGCGATTGCGCGCGCCATCCTCGCCGACCCGAAGCTTCTGATTTTGGACGAGGCCACGTCGAGCCTCGACAGCGAGAGCGAGGCGCTGATTCAGGACGGGCTGCGGCGGCTGCGGCGCGGGCGCACGACCTTCGTCATCGCGCATCGTCTCTCGACGATTCGGAGCGCCGACCAGATTCTCGTTCTTGAAGGCGGGGAGATTGTCGAACAGGGTACGCACGCGGAGTTGCTCGCGGCGGGTGGACGTTACAAGCAGCTCTACGACAAGCAGTACAACTTTGAGCGCGACCAGTTCATAAACCCCGGCGAGGACTTCACGCCCGAGCCTCAGTCCTTGAGAGACGCGCTGCCGCAGCGTCTCTCGAATCTGTGAGTCGGCTTCTCTTTAATTGAGAGTTGTCGTCCCTCGAATTTGCAGGTCGGCGTCTTTTGAATCTGTGGGTCAGCGTATCGCCTCGAACTCGGCCTCGGCGTGCTCGCCGGTGAAGTCGTCGAGCGTGACGCGGCCGCTCGGCAGAAGCTCTCGGACGCGGTAGGTGCGCTCCGAGCGGCTGCGCCCCGGCATCAACTCGGCGCGAAACGTGATGCTCATGCCGGGCCGCGCCCAACGGTCGCCGCCCGCGCGGCGCGCCTCGTCGTCCGTCTCACGTCCGACGCTCGCGCGGCTCCGCTGTCGTAGCCAAAGCGTCGTCCCCAGCGCACCGGCCGTCACCCCGGCCAGCGCGCCCCACAACCATTTCCTCGCGCGTCGCTTTCTCC
>DASUNL010000602.1:0-2528 GCA_036277175.1 Pyrinomonadaceae bacterium
GCTCGCGTGCGAGGGAAGTCTCGGCAGGTTGAGCCTGTGGAGTTGGGAGGCGTAGCGCGACCGCGTCGTCTCGACTCTGCCGCCGCACACGCCTTCACTTCGCCTCCGCGTCACCTCATCGCCAAAAAATTACCCTTGTAGATTTCTCTGCAAGGGTAATAGGAACGTGCGGGCGAGTCCTCCCGTTTGAATTTTTCAAGCCGCGCGTCGGCCCTACTCGCGCCGCGCCGGAACGTTCGAGAGGTGCGAGGCGACGACCTGCCAGCGCCCGCGCCGCTTGACGTAGGTGTCTGTGTAGCGTGACGCCTCCTTCGCGGTCTTACCTCCCTGCGTGCTCTCGGTGACGACGCGGCCGATGAGAATCACCGTGTCGCCGTAGGCGCGCGAGCGCACGTCTTCGGTGTAGAACTTATAAGTGGGTTGCCCCTCCTTGAGGGGCGCGTTGAGGGCGGCGATGATTTGCGCTTTGTTCTGCATGCCGCCGTTGGGGAAGGTGATGGTGAAGTCGTCGGCGACGATTCGTTCCATCGCGGCCGCGTCGCGCTTCTCGTAGGCGTCGAGCCATTCGCGCTCCAACTTCCTGACCTCCTGCTCGTCGCGGCTCGGTTGCCGCGCGACGGGTTCTTTCGTCTGCCCGACGCCCAGCGTGACGGCCGCGACCGAGAGCAGAATAATGCCGCCCACCATTTTCTTCATCGTGCTTCCTCCCGCTGCGTGATTCGGCGGCGAGCCGCTCGGCCGCCGCCCGTTCGGCCGCCAAGTATAACCGACGCGGACGCGCCGCACGCGACAAACTACAGGGCCGTTCGTTCGGGCAGGTCAGAACTGCGAGCGCGAGTTGAGGCCGCCCCGCGCCCTCTTCTCTTCGATTAAGCGTTCGACCTCGGCGTCGGAAAGTTGGCTGACTTCGGAGAGCACCTGACCGACGTCCGGCCCCTTGCGCGCCGCGCGACGTGAGAGCGGCGTGCCCGCCGCCGCGCCCGCGCCTCGCGCCCGCTCGATGTTTTCGGCGAGCCCCTCGACGGTCGGTTTCAAAAACAGGCTGCGCAGACTCAACTCGACCTCGAACGTCTCGCGCACGCGCGAGATGACCTGCGCGGCTAAGAGCGAGTGGCCGCCCAACTCGAAAAAGTTGGTCGTCACGCTGACGCGGTCGAGGCCGAGCACCTTGGCGCAGATGCCTGCGACGACCTCCTCGGTCGGCGTGCGCGGCGCGACGTATTCGTCTTCCGCCCCGGCCGCCGCCTGCTCCGGCGCGGGCAGGGCGGCGCGGTTGAGCTTGCCGTTCGGCGTGCGCGGCAGCTCGTCGAGCACGACGAAGGAGGAGGGAACCATGTGGTCGGGCAGTCGCTCGCGCAGGAAGCGGCGCAACTCTTCGGGCGACAGTTCGTGGACGCCGTCCGACGCCTCTTCGCGGAGCGGCGCGCCCTCGTCGCGCCCGCTCGACAGCGCGGCACTCTCCGCGTCGGCCCGCGCGTAGAGCATGTAGACGCGCACCACGTCCTGCCCCTGCTCCTCGACGAGCGTGCTCTTGTCGACGGCGAAACTGAACCCGCGCTCGCGCAGAAGCGACGTGATGCGTTCGAGCAACTCTTCGGTGTGAACTTCGACGACGATTTGCCGAATCTTCTTCCAGTCCTCGTCCTCGATGCCGGAGAGCACGTCGAACTCGCTCTTCTCCACGTCGAGCTTGAGCAGGTCGATGCGCTCGACGCCCCGCTCGCGTATGACCTCCGAGAGGGTTCGGAGTTGGCACGTGTAAGACTCGCTGCGGAGGTAGTGTTCGACGAATTCGTCCAAGTCGTATTGCGGGGCGGCCGCCGCGCCCGCGCCCGCCGCGCTCTCGAAGCTCTGAAGCCAGCTCTGGACGTTGGCCTTCGTCGCGGCCTTGTCCTCCTCGACGCCCGACACGCGGCCCGACATGGCCGCCGCGTGCGGATAGAAAGTGAAGGTGGCCGTCCCGCGCTCCTTCGCCAGCCCGCACTCAAAAAGCTCTGCGTCCAGACCGTAGAGCGCGACGTTCGTGCGCAGCGCGTCGAAGTTCGGCGGCAGCGGCTCGAAGGCGAAGACGCGCGCTCGGCGCGACTGCTGCTTGACGAAGAGCGTGAAGAGTCCGACGTTCGCGCCCACGTCGAAGACGCACGCGCCGTCTTCGATGCGGATGCCGTGCTTGAGATAGATTTTATCCTCGAAGATTTCCCGGTAGACGCCGCTGGTTTGCAGACTGCCGTGACCGGCGACCGTCATGCCGTTCGGGAGTTTCGAGTGCTGACGACCGGCGAGCAGCTCGTCTCTCTCCCGCGCGCTCACGTTGGGCACGAGCGGCGGCAGACGCGCGTGACGCGGGACGACGTAGGCGACGAGTCGCTTGTCGTTCGGCGCGTGCTCCTGCGCCACGACCACGCACTCGCGCACCTCCGCGTGCGCTTCGATGGACGTTTCAACCTCGCCCAACTCGATGCGGAAGCCTCTGACCTTGACCTGATGGTCGCGGCGGCCGAGGAACTCTATCTGCCCGTCCGAGCGGT
>DASUNL010000603.1:0-3595 GCA_036277175.1 Pyrinomonadaceae bacterium
ATCGACAGTCTGTTCAACTAGGGGAAGTCGGAGAGTCCGAGAGTGCCATGACGTTCATCAATTACGCTTCGCGCGAGATCAACTGCAAGATCGTCTACTACGGGCCGGGCCTGTGCGGGAAGACGACGAACCTGCAATACATCTTCGATTCCACGGCCCCGCAGTCCAAGGGCAAGCTCATCAGCCTGGCGACCGAGACCGACCGCACGCTCTTCTTCGACTTCATGCCGCTGGAGCTGGGCACGGTGCGCGGCTTCAAGACGCGCTTCCACCTCTACACGGTGCCGGGCCAGGTCTTCTACGACGCCTCGCGCAAGCTCATCCTGAAAGGCGTGGACGGCGTCGTCTTCGTCGCCGACTCGCAGGAGGAGCGCATGGACGCCAACGTCGAGTCGCTCTACAACCTCGAAGAGAACCTCGAAGCCAACGGCTACGACCTGACGAAAATCCCCTACGTCCTCCAACTCAACAAGCGCGACCTGCCGAACGTCGTCCCCGTCGAAGAGCTCGTCGCCGAACTCAAACGCAAGGACGAGCCGGTGCATGAGGCCGTCGCCTCCACCGGCGTCGGCGTCTTCGACACCCTCAAGTCGGTCGCCAAACAAGTTCTGACGGAACTCCGCAAGAGCTAAGAAGCCGTAAATCGAAAATCGTCAATCGTGAATAGAAAGCTTGTCTTTCTCTATTCACGATTGACGATTTTCGATTTACGGCTTTTCTAATCTAGCGCCTTAACCATCAGGAGGCCGTCGCCGCCGTTGGAGTAATAGCGCGGTAGTCTCTGCGTGACGACGTAGCCGAGGTCTCGGTAGAGCGCCTGCGCGCCCTCGTTGATGGAGCGCACTTCCAGACGGACGGTGCGGACGCGCCGTCGGCGGAAGCCCTCCTCGACACGTTCGAGCATCCGGCGCGCGACGCGGCGGCGGCGGTGCTCGGGCGCGACGCCGAGCGTCGTGACGTGGCCCGTGGCGTGCGGCTCGACTAGGCCGACGATGAAGCCGACCATCGTGCCGTCCGGAGTGACGGCGCGGTAGGAGACCGAGTCGGGCGAGGTGAGAAGGTATTCAAAGGTCTCGCGGCTGTAGGCCTCGCCGTCGACAAAGCAACGCTGGTCGAGCCGCCAGCACTCGTCGAGGTGCGCCGAGGTCATCGGGCGAATGTCGTAGCGCGCGGCCGACGCCTCGCGCGCGACGGCGAACGGCCCGCGCTTCGCGCGCGCGTCGTCCCCCTCTTCGGGCCCGCCCGTCTCGCCCGACGAGAACAGGCGCGAGCGAATCTTCTTCAGCACAGCCATGCCGGATAAATAGTAAATAGTGAATAGTAAATAGTAAATAGTGACGCTCGGTTTCGCGGCGCGCGACGCGGCGTCCGAGGCAAGAGGCTCTCAACTGCTATTCATGATTCACGATTCACGATTCAACATTCACTGTTCACTATTTACTACTTGATGAGCATGCAGTCGCCGTAGCTGTAGAAGCGGAAGCGCGCGGCGACGGCGTGGCGGTAGGCGGCGAGCGTGAGTTCGCGTCCGGCGAACGAGGCGACGAGGACGAGTAGCGACGAGCGCGGCAGGTGGAAGTTCGTGACGAGCGCGTCGACGGCGCGGAAAGCGTAGCCGGGCGTAATCGTCAGGGAAGTTTCGCCGCGTCCGGCGCGGACGCGGCCCCGCTCGTCGGCGACGGATTCGAGAGCGCGCACGGTCGTCGTGCCGACGGCGACGACGCGACCGCCCGAAGCGCGCGCGTCGTTGATGATACGAGACGCGCTGTCCGTAATCTCGAAACGCTCGGCGGCGACGTGGTGCTCGGACAAGTCTTCGGCGCGGACGGGCGCGAACGTGCCGTAGCCGACGTGCAGCGTCACGCGCGCGAGCGTGACGCCGCGCGCACGCGCCTCTTCAAGGACGCGCGGCGTGAAGTGAAGCCCTGCGGTCGGCGCGGCAATCGCCCCGCGACGCTCGGCGTAGACTGTCTGGTAACGCTCGCGGTCGAAGTCGCGCGCGGCCGCGTCATGCTCGTCGCGCTTGATGTAGGGCGGAAGGGGCATGCGGCCCGACTCTTCGACGACGGCGTCGAAGTCCTCGTCCGTCTCGAAGCGCACGACGCGCCGCCCGTCCTCGCGTTCTTCGACGACCTCGGCGCGCAGACGACCACCGGCGAACGTCGCGCGCGTGCCCCGTGTGAGACGGCGCGCAGGTTTCGCCAGAGCTTCCCACACGCGCGCTCGGCCCGCGCGCTCTTCGCCAGCGCGCCCTTCAAGCTCGCGCACGAGCAGCAACTCGACGCGCCCGCCCGAAGGCTCGCGCCGCCCCGCGAGGCGTGCGGGGAAGACGCGCGTGTCGTTGACGACGAGACAGTCGCCCGCGCGCAACTCTTCGGGCAACTGCGTGAAGGTGCGCTCGCGCCAAGTCGCGCTCTCGCGCTCTACGACGAGCAGACGCGATGCGTCGCGCCGCTCCGCCGGGCGCTGCGCAATCAACTCTTCGGGCAGCTCGTAGTCGAAATCGGAAATCAGCATAAAGTGTAATGATGAGTGATGAGTGATGAATGATGGATTAAGAAGCAAGCTGTCTTTCATTCATCATTCATCACTCCGCATTCATCATTTTATGACGGCGAGGCGGGCGTCTCGGCGGCAAGCTCGGCGGCGTGGTGCTCTTGGTGTAGGACGACCGAGAGCTGCGCGCCGAACATCAGAATCAGGCTCGACACGTAGCTCCACGTCAGCACCGCGACGACCGCGCCGACCGAGCCGTAAATCTGGTCGTAGTGAAAGTACTGCAAGCTCCAAGCGAAGATGTACTTCGCGCCCTCCCACAGCAGACCGGCCGCGAACGCGCTCGGAAGCGTGTCGCGCAAGGTGACGCGGCCGTTCGGCACGAGCCGGTAGACGAGCGCGAAGAGCGCGACGGTAACGAGCGTGCCCGCGACGGCGAAGGCCGTCTGCCAGATGGCGTTGCCCGCAATCGCGAGCCACGTCGAGCCGCGCGCGACGCGCACCGGGACTTGCTCGACGAGTTGTTGGAGGCCGAGCAGAATCGAAGTCAGGAAGACCGAGACGAGCAGCACCGCGCCGACCACGCCTATCATGCCGAGCGTGATGGCGCGGCCGTGCAGGAACGTGCGCGGCTGCGTCCCCCAGATGCGATTGAGCGCGCGCTCGATGACGGCGAAGACCCACGAGCCGGCCCACAGGACGACGACGAAGCAGCTGACCATGCCGCCCGTCCCGATGTCTTTAATCGTGCGCACCGTCGAGCGCAGGAATTCCGAAGAGCCGGGGTAGACCTCGACGATGCGCGCGAGCATCTCGCTCCCGGCCGCGACCTTCTGACTGAGGACGAGGAAAAGCAGCAGCGCGGGAAAGAGCGTCAGCAGCCCGAAGTAACTCATCGCGGCGGCGGGCGTGAAGAGGTCGTTTTCGTGGAACTGGTGGAACGTGTGGTTGAGAATCGACGACCACGGCGCGAGATTTCGCACGCCCCACGAGCGTCGGGAGAAGAGACTTGAGCGTTCCATTGTTCGAGCTTCGCGTCTGCGTCGGAGAAAGTCTTCGGCCGCGATGATAAGACCGCGACGGCGCGACAGGCAAAGGG
>DASUNL010000604.1:0-8413 GCA_036277175.1 Pyrinomonadaceae bacterium
CCGCGCGCTCGGACGTGAAGTATGTTTCGCTCGACCGCGAGGTGAAGCAGCTCGGACACCTGTCGCTCTCGACGGGCGCGGACGCGGCCCGCGCGCTCGGCGGCGCGAGCGGCTACGACGGCACGGGCGTCGGCATCGCCGTCCTCGACTCCGGCGTCTATGCGCAGCACCGCAACTTCGCCGACAAGACGGGCGTGCAGCGCAACATCCTCGGCGTTGACTTCACGGGCGAGGGGCGCACCGACGACATTTACGGCCACGGCTCGCACGTCGCCTCGGTCGCGGCCGGCGGCGACGCCGTCGCGGGCGGCGCGTATCGCGGCGTCGCGCTGAACGCGAAGGTCATCAACCTCCGCGTCCTCAACTCCGAGGGCAAGGGCACGGTCTCGACTCTTCTGGCGGCCATCGACTGGGTGAAGACCAACCGCGCGGCGCACAACATCCGCGTCGTCAACATGAGCCTCGGCACGGCGGCCGTCGATTCTTACCGCGACGACCCGCTGTGCCTCGCCGTGCGCGGCCTCGTCGACGCGGGCGTGGTCGTCATCGCGGCGGCGGGCAATCAGGGCAAGCGCACGGGCGCGCTCGGCCTCGAAGAGAAGGTCTACGGACTGATTCACGCGCCGGGCAACGACCCCTCGGTCATCACGGTCGGCGCTTCAAACACCTTCGGCACGGACGCGCGCATGGACGACGCCGTGGCGAGCTACTCCTCGCGCGGGCCGACGCGCAGCGGCTGGACTGACACGCTCGGCGTCCGCCATTACGACAACCTCATCAAGCCCGACCTCGTCGCGCCCGGCAACAGAATCATCGAGGCGCAGTCGCCCGCGAATCTCCTCGTCACGCAGAACCCCACGCTCGACGCCAACGTCGCCGGCCCCGCCACGCGCGAGCAGATGTACATGTCCGGCTCGTCGATGGCGGCCCCGGCCGTCGCGGGCGCGGCGGCGCTCGTGCTGCAAGCCAACCCGTCGCTGACGCCGAACTTGGTGAAGGCGATTCTGATGTACACGGCGCAGCCGCTCGCGGGCTTTAACAACTTCGAGCAGGGCGCGGGGCAGCTCAACGTCGAGGGCGCGGTCAGACTCGCGCGCCTCATCCGCACAGACTTGTCGAGCGCGACGCCCGTCGGCAGCCCCCTGCTCGTGGCCGCCGCGCCCGCGCCGCAGACGACCATCGCCGGCCACACCTTCTACTGGTCGCAGGGCGTCATCATGGATCACACGTTCGCCACGGGCGCGAACCTCATCACGAAGTATCAGGCCGTCTACGGACTCGGCGTGCTACTCGCCGACGGGACGGTCGAGACGAACGGCGTGTTGATGAGCGACGGCGTGCTGATGAGTGACGGCGTGCTGATGAGCGACCACATCCTGACGAGCGCCGGCATCACCATCAGCGAGGGTCTCATCTACCTCGGCACGGGCGTGCTACTCGCCGACGGCGTACTCCTCGCCGACGGGGTGCTCTTGGCTGACGGGGTGCTTTTGGCTGACGGCCTGCTGCTCGCCGACGGGGTGTTGTCGAGCAACGTCATCGCGCACGCGGCGCGGGCGATGATAGAGGGCGACCCCGGCCCGTCGATGCGGGTCGTCGTCGACAGGGCGACGAAGTAGGGCGCGCGCACAGAGATTTGCGCCGGCTCTCAGGCACGCCGGGCGCGAAAAGAAAAGAACGGGCCAACCTTAAGCGTTGCCCGTTCTTTTCTTTTCGCGCTATCTTGTCGGAAACGAAATTCGTGAAGCCACCTTCCGGACTTGAACCGGAGACCTACTGATTACGAATCAGTCGCTCTACCAACTGAGCTAAGGTGGCGTTGGCGGAAAATGAATATACGGAGCGGCCCGTTTGGATGTCAAGCGGGCGCAACTTTGGAGGGGAGGATAGGAAGCGAGATGCCGAAAGACCCAACACGGAACGTCGACCGCTACAAGGTTCGCGGCGGGCAGTTCGACGACCTCGACCGGACGAAGAGCGAGGGCGGGATGACCGAGGACGCGGGCCTGCCGCCCGGCGGCGGCGCGGAGGAGACGAACTTCATACCGGGCGAGAGGCCGGAGGACGAGGCCGAGCGCAAGCAGCGTCTCATCGAGGAGGTTCACGCGCGCGTCGAGCGCAGGCGAGCGGCGAAGGGCGGCGGCGCGGCGGCGAAGTCCGCGAAGAAGTCCGCGAAGAAGGGCACGAAGAGGGGCGCGAAGAAGTCCGTCAAGGCGTCGGCCGCAGGCTCGAAGAAGAGCGCGAAGAAGTCTGCGAAGGCGAGTGCTAAGAAGTCGGCGAAGAGTGCTAAGAAGGCATCCAAGAAGAGCGTGAAGAAGGCCGCGCGGGGTGCGAAGAAAGGCGGGGCGACGAAGACGGCGCGAGGACGTGGGCCGACCGCCGGGGCGAGGAAGACCGCGCTCAAGCGCGCCGGGAGGAAGCCCGCGGCGAAGTCGGGCAAGGGAAGGGGCAGCGTGCCGGGCGCGGGTTGAGCCGCGCAGGTCTCGCGCCGCGCGCCGACTGCGGCGCAAGCTGCGGCGCACACGCGAACACGCAAGTTGAGACGGAGGGTTTGAAATCGATGACCGAAGAGAAAAGAGAGCAGGCGGACGGCGGCGACACGCCGGGCGGCGAGGCGCGCGACAACGAAGAGAACGAGCTTGAGGCCGAGCAGGAGTCTGCGGCGGCCATGGACTCGGACGTGCCGCAGCCGCCCGACGAGTCGGAGACGACCGAGGGGCAGCCGTCGTAGACGGTTGCCGTCAATCAACACTCAGCGGTCGCAGTCAGACGACGGTCGGACAGGGTCGTGGGCCGCACGAGAGGCAGCCGGAACGCTTGAAACGCCCGGCTGCCTCCTTTAATTTTCGCGCGAGAGGTTTGCAACCGCGCAACCCTCCGAAGCGTAAACACAAAGTCCTCCCCGCGTTCACGTCTCGAAATCAAGGACACATCGTAATGAACCTGAGAGCAAAGCCGGCCCTCCGCGCGTGCGTCGCGGCCGCGTTCATCGTCGCCGTCTTCACCGCCGCGCACGCGCAAAAGTCCGCCCGCCCGCAGAAGCTCCCCGCGCCCGACAAAATCGTGGACGCTTACTTGAAAGCGGTTGGCGGGAAGAAGCGCGTGGCCGCGATACGCGACGCGAGCTACGAGTGGGACGTGCGCGGCCGCGAAGGGGCGGAGACGGGGAAGGCGCGCACGCACACCAAGTCGCCCGCCGCCGCGCGCACAGACCTGCTGCTCGCCTCGGGGGAGACGAGCGCCGCCGCCAACGGGCGCACGGCTTGGGCGCGCGGAAGCGACGGCGTTTTGCGCACGCTCACCGACCGCGAGGCTTACGCCGCGCGACTCCGCGCGCTGCTCGACGCGGGACGGCTCGCCGACTACAAGCGGCAGAAGGTTCTGGCGCGCACGGCCGGGACGGAAGAGGTCGTGGGCGAGACGGCCTACGTCGTCGAGTTCTCGACGCGAGCGGGCGCGCGCCTGCGCTACTCGTTCGGCGCGACGACGCGGCTCATCCTCAAAATCGAGGACGAGGCGAGCGGACTCGTCCTGCGCCCCGGCGAATACCGCGCGCGCGGCGACGCGCAAATCCTTGAGCCGCACCGCGTCGAGGTCGAGCAGAGGGGCGCGGACGCGCTCGTCCTCACGCTGCGCGAGGCGCGCTACAACGCGGGGCTTGCGGACGCGCTTTTCGAGCCGCCGGCGAACGTGGCGCTCGACGTGCCCGCGCTTTTGCGCGACCTCGAACGCAACCAGAGGGAGGTTGACCGTCGCGTCGACGACTACACGTTCACGCGCAAAGTCACAGAGCGCAAGCTGAACGACCGAGGCGAGGTGACGAAGGAGACGGTCACCGTCCACGAGGTCTACCCCGTCGCGGGCTGGGGCTGGGTGATGAAACTCGTCAGCGAGAACGGCGCGCCGCTCGCGCCGGAGCGCGCGGCGAAAGAAGAGAAGCGCGTCACCGAGGAGTTGGAGAAGGCCGTGCGCGAGCTGCCGAAGCTCGAACAGAAGCGCGAGAGACAAAAGGCCGAGCGGGCGGCGAAGCGCGAGGCGCGACAGAGGAAGGCGGGCGGCGCGGCGAGCGACGATGAAGGGGACGAGGACAACATCGGCATCACCACGTTCCTGCGCGCGACCGAGTTGGTCGCCCCCCGCGCCGAGCGTTTCCGCGACCGCGACACGGTCGTCTTCGACTTCCGTCCTCGCGCGGGCTTCAAGGCCCGCAGCCGCGCAGAAAGCATCGTCTCGAAGCTCGCGGGCACGGTCTGGATCGACCCGGCCGACCGCCAAGTGATGCGGCTCGAAGCGCACTTCGCCGAGGGGTTCAAAGTGGGCGGCGGGCTTCTGGCCTCAATCAAGCCCGGCTCGGCCTTCGTCTTCGAGCAGGCGCGGATGCCCGACGGCGTCTGGCTCCCGCGCTTCTCGCAGGTCAACCTCTCGGCCAAGGTCTTCCTCTTCGCGGGCCTGACCGTCAACGAGACGCGCGAGTACAGCGACTACAAACGCTTCAGCACCAAGACCGACGACGGCAAGCTCGACGCGCCCAAAGAGCCATGAAGCTGTCAGCACTCAGCGTTCAGCTATCAGCCAGACCAAGCCATCAGGCATAATGGTCTAGGACAGAAAACTCAGAACACGGTGAGAAGGATTTAACGCGGTTTTGGCTGACTGCTGAAAGCTGACCGCTGACAGCTTATGAATGATGTTGTTGTCATCGGCGGCGGCCTCGCGGGGGCGGAGGCGGCGTGGCAGGCGGCGCGCGGGGGCGCGCGCGTGCATCTCTACGAGATGCGCCCCGTCGTCCGCACGCCCGCCCATCGCACCGAGAAGCTGGCCGAAATCGTCTGCTCGAACTCCTTGAAGTCGGACGAGCCGGGAACCGCGCCCTACCTCCTGAAAGAAGAGCTGCGGCGCGCAGGCTCGGTCGTCCTCGAAGCGGCGATGGAGACGCGCGTGCCCGCCGGGGCTGCGCTCGCCGTCGACCGAGAGCTTTTCGCCGAGGCCGTCACGCGCAGGATTGAGTCGCACCCTTCGATAACTCTCGTGCGCGAGGAGGTCGCGCGCGTGGACGAAGAGACCATTACCATCATCGCCGCCGGGCCGCTCTGCTCCGACGCGCTCGCGTCTGAGATTGCGCGACTGACGGACTCGACGCAGCTCTACTTCTACGACGCCATCTCGCCCATCGTCGCGGCCGACTCGGTCAACACCGAAGTCGCCTTCCGCGCCGCGCGCTACGACAAGGGCGGCGACGACTACCTCAACTGCCCGATGAGCGCGGAGGAGTACGCGCGCTTTTACGAAGAGCTGCTCGCGGCCAAGAGCGTGCCGCTCCAACGCTTCGAGGAGACGCGCTGGTTCGAGGCGTGTCTGCCGATTGAGGAGCTGGCGCGTCGCGGCGTCGACACGTTGCGCTACGGGCCGATGAAGCCGGTCGGGCTTCGCGACCCGCGCACCGGGCGCGAGCCTTACGCGGCCGTCCAACTTCGTCAGGAGAATTTGATGGCCGACGCCTACAACCTCGTCGGCTTCCAGAATCATCTACGCTACGGCGAACAGGCGCGCGTGCTCCGACTGATACCGGGCCTCGAACGAGCGGAGTTTCTACAGTTCGGGCAGATTCACCGGAACACCTACATCTGCGCGCCGCGCGTCCTCGCGCCCACCCTGCAAATGCGTCGTCGCCCGAAAATCTTTTTCGCGGGACAGATTAGCGGCGTCGAGGGCTACGTCGAGTCGGTGGCGACGGGCTGGCTGGCGGGCGCGAACGCCGCCCGACTCGCCGGGGGGCGCGAACTGCTCGAAGCGCCCGAGCGCACCGCGACGGGCGCTCTCGCGCGCTACGTCTCGGGCGCGGACGCCGAACGCTATCAGCCGGTCAACATCACTTTCGCGCTGCTCCCGCCGCTCGCCGAGGAGGAGCGACGGCGCGTGAAGAAGAAACGCGAGCGCCACGCGCTACAGGTCGAGCTTGCTTTAAAGGAATGGGACGAGTGGCTTCGTTTGAACGACCAGCAGGGAGAGACGCCGCGCGCGGTCGCCGGGTGACGCGCCCCGAGCGCGTCACTCATCAACCCACGCGCGCGCCGCGCGGCCGACTCGCGTCCGCGCCTTGCACCCTCGCGTGCGCGCTCGCGCTGCTCTTACCCGCCGCGTCGGGGGCGCAGTCGGGGCGCGTCAAAAAGGGCGACGACGCGCCGCGCCGCACGACGCCCGCACGGGCGACGCGCCCCGCGCCGTCCGCCACACCCTTGATTGAAGAAGCGACGCCGCCGCCGCCCACGCCGCGCCCGAAGTGGATGGCCCCGGCCGCGACGCCCACGCCCTCCGTCACGCTCCCCGCGCAGTCCGCGCCGCTTCCAACTCCGTCGCCGACCCCGCGCGAGACTTCGATTGCTTCGGGCGATAGAGGCGCGCGCGAAGACGGCGAGGACGAGGTCGTCAAAATCACCTCGAACCTCGTGCCGATTCCGGCGACGGTCGTCGACGCGCGCGGCCTTCCCGTCCTCGACCTTGAGCTGAAGGATTTCGAGCTTGAGGTCGACGGCGTCGCGCGCCCGCTCGGAGACCTGCACCGCTCGGACACGCCCGTCGTCTTGGCGATGCTCTTCGACAACAGCTCGTCTCTCCGCGCCGCGCGCGAGTTCGAGAAGCGCGCCGCCGTCCAGTTCTTCCGCAGCGTCATGCGCCCCGTCGACCGTGGCGCAGTCTACTCGGTCTCGACCATCCCGCACCTCGCGCACCCCTTGACGGGCGACGTGCGCGCGCTCGTCCGCACCATCGAGGGCTTCGACAAGCCGGAGGGCGCGACGGCGCTCCTCGACGGCGTGTGGCGCGCGTCCGAGTACCTGCGCCCGCACCCCGGACGCCGCGTCATCGTCATCGTCTCGGACGGCGTCGACACCATCAGCGACATGAGTTTCGAGGAAGTCTTACAGCGCGCCGTCGCCGCCCACTGCCAGATTTACATCGTGCAGACGGGCCACAGCGACAACGTCAACCTGCTCGACCTCGCCGCCCGCCGGCGCATGCAGGACTTCGCCGCGCAGACCGGCGGCGCGGTCTACGCGCCCACCTCGAACGCCGAGCTGAGCGACGCCTTCGCGCAAATCGCCGCCGACCTCTCGCAGCAGTACGTCCTCAGCTACTACCCCTCGGAAGACCGCCGCGACGGCCGCTTCCACGCCGTCTCCCTGCGCGTCAACACACGCCCCAACCTTCGCGTCCGCACACGCAAAGGCTACTACGCGCCGAAAGGGTAAGAAGCATTCAGCGTTCAGCAATCAGCATTCAGCTTACGGCCGCCGCCGCGAGGCAGCCAGCCGCCGCGATTCAACGTAATCTCTCGTCCGCTCTATAAAAGCTGAGTGCTGACCGCTGAATGCTGAACGCTTAAATTTCTATTTACTATTCACCATTCACTATTTACTATTCCGGCATGATTGAGCGGCTGGTCGAGCAGTTTTTAGAGCACCTGAAGTACGAGCGCAACGTGAGCGAGCACACGCTGCGCAACTACGCGATTGACTTGGGGCAGTTTCTCGAACACCTCGCGCCCGCCGACCCCGCGACCGGCGCGCGCCGCGAGGTGGACGTCAAACAGATTGACCACATCACGATTCGCGAGTGGCTTTCGGCCTTGCACGCCGCACAGAAGAAGAAGACCTCGATTGCGCGCAAGCTCGCCGCGCTCCGCACCTTCTTCCAGTTCCTCATCCGCGAGGGCGCGGTCGAGCTCAACCCGGCGAAGCTCGTCTCCACGCCGCGACTCGAAAAGAAACTCCCGAACCACCTCTCAGTCGAGGACGCCGTCCGCTTCATCGAGACGCCCGACACCGAGACCGACCTCGGACGTCGCGACCGCGCGATTCTCGAATTCCTCTACGGGACGGGCGTCCGCGTCTCGGAACTGACGAAGCTCGATTTGCGCGACATAGACTTCCGCAACAAGACCGTGCGCGTGATGGGCAAGCGGCGCAAGGAGCGCGTCGTGCCGTTCGGCGACCCCGCGCTGCACGCGCTGATGGGCTACCTCGAAGTGCGCCAGCGTTTCCTCCAAAACGCGCCGCCCGAAGAGCGCGACGCCGACGCCGTCTTTTTAAATTATCAGGGGACGCGCATCACCACGCGCTCGGTCGGCCGCATGGTCGACAAATACATAGACATCTGCGCCGGCATCCACAACATCAGCCCACACTCCCTGCGCCACTCCTTCGCCACGCACCTCCTAGACAGCGGAGCCGACCTGCGCGACATTCAAGAACTACTCGGCCACGCGCGTCTTTCGACGACCCAAATCTACACGCACGTCTCGATGGAAAAACTCATCGAGGTCTACGACAAGGCGCACCCCAAAGCCTGAAGGCAAAAGGTAAAAGTAAAAAGGCAAAAGTGCAGGCCGCGAGGCGCGAGTCGTGAGAACCTGTCC
>DASUNL010000605.1:0-6779 GCA_036277175.1 Pyrinomonadaceae bacterium
TCATCGACAAAGTCATCAAGGTCGAGACGCCGCACGGCGCGGGCTTCTACCGCTACAACCACGACGGCTACGGCGAGATGGACGACGGCCGCCCTTGGAACTTCGACGGCAAGTACACGGGCAAGGGGCGGCTTTGGGCTCTGCTCTCGGGCGAGCGCGGCGAGTATGAGTTGGCGCGCGGGCAGAGAGAGGCCGCGCTCCTTCGTCTCGACGCGATGCTCGGCTTCGCGAACGAGGGAATGATGATTCCCGAACAGGTTTGGGACAGGCCCATGTCGCCCGCGCCCGACTTCAAGTTCGGCGAGGGGACAGGCTCGGCCACGCCGCTCGCGTGGTCGATGGCGCAGTTCATACGCCTCGCCGCGAGCGTCGAGGAGAACAGAAACTTGCTGCTCCCCGACATCGTCGCCGCGCGCTACGTCAGGCAGACGCCGCCCGCGAAGGCGCAGCCGTCTTTCGAGAGCGGCACGACTAACGTCTTCGACAAAGCACGCGGCGGCGTGCCCTTTTCGGCCGAGGGTCGCGCCGGTCGAGGCGCGCGCGTCTTCTACCTCTCGGCCAACGAGCGGCGCGAGGTGCGTGTGGACGCGGAAGGGAAGTTTGAGTTTGAAGGACTCGCGCCCGCAGGCGAGTCGAAGGTCATCATCGCCGTGAGCGAGCCTTCGGGCGCGACGAGTTTCCATCGCCTCGACATCAGCGGCAAGCCCGCCGCGAAATAAACTACGGCGTGCCCCACACCTCGACCTCGGCGAGCGAGAGATAATCCGCGCCCGCCAGTTGTACGCGCACGTAACGGCCCGTGCGGTTGATTGCGAACTGTGACATCGTGCCCGCCTGACCCGCCCCGTAAAACGTCGTCACGCCGGACTGCGCCTGCGTGGCCGCGATGGTCGTCGCGGTGAACGGCACGTCGGAGACGAAGACGTAGAAGTTCGACAGACGCGCCGAGCAACAGTCCGTCCGATTCCAAATCCTTATTTGACTAACCGGCCGCACCGCGCCGAGGTCAACCTCCCAAAACTCCTGCGGCCCGTTGAAGGTGCTCGCGACCGAGTTGGCGGCGAACCAGTCGCCGTTCGTGTTCCCGTCCACGGCGCGCGCGGCTGCCGCCCCGAAGGCCGTCGATGACTGACCGGCCGTCCTGCCCAGAGCGAAGTTCGTAGACCCCGGCGGGATGGGGGGGACGACGCTCCAGACCTCGACCTCCGCGAGCGTCAGAAAGTTAGTCCCCGCGAGTTGGATTCTCACGTAGCGGCCCGTGCGCCCGACCGCGACTTGCGTCGGCCGCGCGGCCTGCCCCGCGACGTGGAAGTTCGAGACGCCCGGCTGCGCGAGCGTCGCCGCGAGGTCGTGCGAAGCGAACGGCGCGTCTGAGACGAGGACGTGGAAGTCTGAGAGACGTTCGCCGCAACAGTCCGTGCGATTCCAAATTTTCACGTGGTCGAGTTGCCGCGACGAGCCGAGGTCGACCTCCCACCAAGCCTGCGCGTCGGCGAGCGTCGTGGACATGGAGTTGCGCGTCCAAGCGCCGTCGGGGTTGCCGTCGACGGCGCGCGAGGCGACGCCGCCGAAGCCGGTCGAAGACTGCGCCGTGGGCTTGCCGAGCGCGAGGTTGGCGGTCTGGACGGGAGCCTGCGTGCCGTAGACCTCGACCTCGGCGAGCGAAAGATAGTCCGCGCCCGCGAGTTGCACGCGGACGTAGCGGCCCGTGCGGTTGACGGTGAACAGACTGGGCCTTCCGCCGACGAACGGGGAGTGATAGCTCGACACGCCGGGCTGACGCAGAACCTCGTCGAGGTCACCGGAGACGAAAGGCACGTCTGAGACGAGGACGTAGAAGTCCGAGAGACGTTCGCCGCAACAGTCCGTACGGTTCCAGAGTCTTATCTCCGCGAGCGACTGCACTTCGCCCAAGTCTACCTCCCACCACTCGCGCGGGCCGTTCGACGTGCAGGAGACGGAACTGTCGGCGAACCAGTTGCCGCTCGTGTTGCCGTCGGCGGCGCGCGAGGCGGGCGCGTCGAAGGCCGTGCTCGATTGCGTCGCTGTCTTCCCGGCCGCGAGGTTGAGCGTTCCGGCGGGCGGCGGCGTCGAGTTCGACACGCGGTGAATCGAGCCGCCGAGGTTGACGACGTAAAGCTCGCCCGCCTCGTCCTCGCCGAACGAGGAGACGTTGAGCGACGTGTCGAGCAGAAGCGAGAACGGCGTCCCCGTCTGAAGCATGAAAATCTCGCCGGTGCAAAAGTCCGCGAAGAGGTACGCGCCCGGCGGCACTGCGGAGCGCGTGCCGCGATAGACGTAGCCGCCCGTAATCGAACAGCGCCCCGACCCGTGACTGTATTCGGCGACGGGCGCGACGTAGTTCGACGGCGTGCAAGCGGCGGGGCCGAGGCCCGTGCAGAGCGTGCCCTCGAAGACGCGCCAGCCGTAGTTGCCGCCGAGCGTCACCACGTCGACCTCTTCGCGCTGTCCCTGCCCCACGTCGCCCGCCCACAGCCCACCCGTCAGGCGGTCGAACGACCAGCGGAAGGGGTTACGAAAGCCCGTCGCGTAAATCTCGTCGCGCCCCGGCGTCGGGCCGAAGAAGGGATTGTCGGGCGGCGAGGAGTAGGGGACTGAGCCGTTCGGCGTGTCGACGTCGATGCGCAGCATCTTGCCGAGCAGGTCGTTGATGTTCTGCGCGCGGTTGCCGGGGTCGTTGGCCGAGCCGCCGTCGCCCATGCCGATGTAGAGAAAGCCGTCGCGCCCGAACTCGATCATGCCGCCGTTGTGATTCGAGAACGGCTGCGGGATGACGAGAAAGACAGTCTCGGCCGTGTCGGCGACGTTCGGGTTCGACACGGACGTGCGGTATTCGGCGACGACGGTCGCGCCGTCGGCCGCGCGCGTGTAGTTGACGAAGAAGCGTCGGTTCGACGTGTACTGCGGGTGGAAGGCGAGGCCCAACAGGCCGCGCTCGCCGCCCGTTGCGATGCGCGCCGAGATGTCTAAGAAGACGGTCGGCGTCGTCGCCCCCGGTTGCAGGACGAGGATGCGCCCCGTCTGCTCGACGACGAAGAGGCGGTTCGACCCGTCGTGCGCGTTCGTCACGTAGACCGGCGCGGAGAGGCCCGACAGGACTGGTTCGAGTTGAATCGGCGACTGGCCGAAAGCCTTAGTCGCGGCGGACGCCGACACGAGCGCGGCGAAGAGGACGAGCAGACAGCGCTTCATTTACCGAACTCCTTGCGCGTTAGAGACAGGCCGGTGGGGATTCGTGGGGTCGCCTCCCTTCTAAACCCATTCCCCCCGCCTGTCAACAAGAACTCGCAACACGAGCTATGAAGAGTCGCGCAAACGTGCGGAGTCAGTACCGCCTGCCGCAAGCGTGCGGGTCGGTCTTAATCACTCGTGAGCATCTTCCAACGGCCGCCGTTGACGACGTATGAAATCGTCGCCTCACTCACGCCGTGATACTTGGCGAGCGTGGATTGCAAGAAGCGTCCGCTTCGCGCCATCCGGCGGATTGACTCGACCTGCTCGCGCGTGAGCTTCGAGTTGCCGTTACGCTCGCCGTAGAGACGTGTGTTGCGTCCCTTCCTCGCCGCGTCCTGCGAGTTGTCTTTCGGCGTCCCTTGAAACAGATGTTTTGGATTGACGCAGGTGCGGTTGTCGCAGCGATGAAGCACCGGAAGCCCCTCGTCAATCCTCCCGTGCTCAAGGAAGAAGCTGACGCGGTGCGCCCTGAACGAAGTACCGTTCAGACTTAAGACGCCGTAACCGCTCGGGCGACGGAAGCCAGTCCAAAGCCAGCAGGCATCGCGGCCGCGCTCCTTCACGACGTGCAGCCAGAATCGATAGATTTGCGTGTGGGTAAGCTTCGGGATGCGCTTCGGCATCGGCTGAAACTTTTAGGGTGGTAGGGGAATGCCCACTGGAGGATTCGAACCTCCGACTTCCGCCGTGTGAAAGCGGCACTCTACCGCTGAGTTAAGTGGGCGGGCGAAACTATTGGGGAGCGAGATGCTAACAAACGCACTTCGGGAGCGTCAAGCGGCATGCCCGAAAGAGGGCGGCGCACGTCTGAAGTGAGGCGCGCTTATTGTTTCGGTGCGGGTGCCGCGCCGCCGCCGGCGTCGCTCTCCGCGCCTTCGGGCGAGTCGTTCGGGCCGGCCGGCCCCTGCGAGTTGGTGCGGACGGTGTTGATGTTCGAGTCGATGTAGAAGTGGCGTCCGCCGGTCGCGCCCAATCCTTCCTTCTGCTGCGGGTCGGCGTTGACGCTGAAGAAGGCCGGGCCGCTCGGCGACTTCGGCGTGACCTTCAACGTGAAGATGTAGCCTTCGACGACCGGCGCGTCGCCCGCGAAGCGGTTGTCGAGCGCGCCGGAGTCGCGCAGCTGGTCGAAGGTCGCGTAGCCGACGCGCCCCTTCGTGTTGTAGTAGACGCGCTGCTCGCTGGCGATGGTGCGAAGGGTCTGGACGGCGGCCGTCTCGTTGCCCGCGCGCGTGATGTTCTGCCACGCCGGGACGCCGACGCCGACGAGGATGCCGATGATGGCGATGACGATCATCAGCTCGATCAGCGAAAAGCCCCGCTCGCGCGTCGCGCGTCTGTTCTCAACTCTTCTCATCGTCTGAATACCTCTCCGGACGCCGTACACGTCTCTGTCCCCGATAAGTTCCTTTTATACGCGCGGGCTTCAAGTCAGCCCGCCGCGCCGAAAAATTTACCACACGCCGCCGCGCGAAGTCACACGCGCGAGGCGTGCGCCGCGCGGGGACTTCTGTGTAGAATGGGCGCGAGGCCGCGACGGGACGCTTGCAGATGAGAAACTTACAAGCCGCCGAAAAGGACGCGCCGACACCGCTCGAAGCCGCCGCGCGCGTCGCGGAGTTGCAGCGCGCCGTCGAGTCGGTCATCAAGGGGAAGACCGAGGTCGTGCGCCTCTCGGTCGTGACGCTTCTGGCGGGCGGCCACCTCCTCGTCGAGGACGTGCCCGGCGTCGGCAAAACGACGCTGGCGCAGGCGCTCGCACGCGCCCTCGACTGCACCTTCCAGCGCATCCAGTTCACCTCCGACCTCCTGCCCTCCGACGTCATCGGCCTGTCCGTCTACAACGAGCGGATGGGCGCGTTCGAGTTTAAGCCCGGCCCAATTTTCGCCAACGTCGTCCTCGCCGACGAGATTAACCGCACGACGCCGAAGACCCAGTCCGCTCTGCTCGAAGCGATGGCCGAGGGGCACGTCACGGACGAGGGCGTGACGCACCGTCTGGGCGCGCCGTTTATGGTCGTCGCGACGCAGAACCCGGTCGAGCACCACGGCACGTACCCGCTTCCCGAATCGCAGGTCGACCGTTTCATGCTGCGCCTGCGCGTCGGCTACCCGGCGGGCGACATCGAGAAGGAAATCCTGCGCGACCGCGAGCGCGGCGACCCGCTCGAAGACTTGCGCGCCGTCCTAAGCGGCGCGGACGTGCTTGAGCTGCACCGAGCGGTGCGCGAAGTGCGAGTCAACGACGCGCTCGTCGACTACCTGATGCAAATCGTCGAGGCGACGCGCAACTCGGAGATGTTGGACTTGGGCGTCTCCCCGCGCGGCACGCTCGCGCTCTTCCGCGCGGCGCAGGCGCTCGCGCTCACAGAGGGGCGCGACTTCTGCGTGCCCGACGACGTGAAGCGGCTCGTGCTGCCGGTCTTCGCCCACCGCCTCGTCGTCAACTCGCGCTTCTCGTCCTCCTTCCACCGCCGCAGCGAGGAGGCCGAGGCCGTCCTGCGCGAAATCATGAAGACGGTCAGCGTGCCCGTCTAAAGGCGCGCGCGAGTCCGCGCAAAAGCTCCCACGTCAAAGCGCATGAAGCGAGCCGACACTAACCAAGCGCCGACGTTCTTCACTAAACAAGCGACGACGCTCTTGGTGAAAGTCGCGCTGACCTTCGTCGTCGTCTTCGTCGCAGCGTTCGCGCCCGCGTGCGGTCGCGCGACGCGGACGAACGTGGAGACGAACACGACCGCGTTCGGCCTCGCCGCGTCCGGCCGCGAGAACCTCTGCCAGCAGGAGAAGTACGCGCGCCCGCCTCTCTCGCCGCCGAGCGGGACGGTCGGAGACTTCGCCAACGCGCTCGACGACGCGGCGGAGCGGCGTCTCGCAGAGAGGCTCGCCGCGCTGAGCGAGGAGAGCGGCGTCGGCTTCAAGGTCGCGCTCGTCGAGACGACCGGAGGGGTTTCGCGCGACGACTACTCGCTCGCTCTGGCGTGCGGGTGGGGCGTCGCCGGCCCGCGCGGCGGGGCGCTGCTGCTCGTCGCGGTCGAAGATAGGCAGTGGCGAATTCAAATCAGCCGCGCGCTTGAGAAGGAGTTGCCGGACGACGTGCTGAAAGAGATTGGCGACGAGATGGCCGGCCACTTCCGCGCGGGTAACTACGCCGAGGGCGTCGAGTTCTGCGCCGAAGAGATGGCGCGCCGACTCGCCGCGCGCCGCGCGCGCGACGCCAACGAGCGACGCAACATCCCAACTCACTAAGGACAAACACCATGAAGCTCAGGAGCGTGCTGCTCGCGGCCTTCGTCCTACTCTTTGTTCACGCCGTCGATGTGTCGGCGGCAACGCAGAAGAGGCGGCCCGCGACGCCTAAGAAGAGGGCGGGCGCGTTGTTCGCCGAAATCGGGGAGGACAGAAGGAGTGCGCCCGCGTCGAAGACGCGAGCGAAGACGGAGGTCGAGTATCTGAAAAACGTCGGCTCGACGCGCAGCCTGCCTTTCTCCGAGGCCGTGCGCGTGGGCCGTATGCTCTACCTTTCG
>DASUNL010000606.1:0-3021 GCA_036277175.1 Pyrinomonadaceae bacterium
GTGATGGGGATGAGCGGCGTCGAAAGCTCGGCGAGCTGCGCCTCCTGTATGCGTATGACTTCGGCTTGCAGGCGCGCGCGCTCGTCCTCGGCGCGCTTGCGCTCCATCACCTGACCTATCTGCCCGCCGAGCGGGACGACGATTGCGAGCAGAGCCGCGTCAGGCTCGCGCACCTCGCGGCTGAAGAACTCGATGACGCCGATCACTTCGCCGCGCACGAAGACGGAGAAGGCGAACGCGGCGTGGATGCCGTCGCGGCGCGCCCCCTCCGTGCGCGTGAAGGTCTCGTCGGCGAGCACGTCCCTGACCCACGCCGGGGAGCGCGTCTGCCAGACGCTGCCCGGCAAGCCCTCGCCCGGCGAGAGTCGCCGCGCGCGGCTCTCGGCGTCGAAGGCGTCGAACGTCACCGAAGGGTCGTGCCAAGTCTCGACGCAGCGCAGGACGCCCTCTCCCGGCTGCACGCTCCAAAGCGCGCCCATCTCCCAGCCGAGGCCTTCGCAGATGGTTCGCAGGATGCCCGCGACCGCCTCCTCGGTCGTCGGCGATTCGGCCAAGATGCGCGTCAGGGAGTAGAGCGTCGATTGATAACGCTCGGCCCGCTTGCGCTCGGTCACGTCGCGCGCGACGCCCGTAAAGTAGTGTCGGCCGCGCTCGTCACGGAACTCGCCGAAGGAGACTTCGAGCGTCATCTCGCGCCCCGTGCGGTGCAGGCCCGGAAGCTCCACGCCCTCCCAAGAGATGTGGCGCACGCCCGTCTCGACGTAGCGCGCGAGTCCCGCCTCGTGGACGTGGCGCAGGTAGTCGGGCATCAGCATCGTCAGCTTCGCGCCGACGAGTTCCTCGGTCTTGTAGCCGAAGACGCGCTCGGCCGAGCGGTTGGCGAAGAGGATGATGCTCTCCTCGTCAATCGTGATGATGGCGTCGGACACCGTCTCGGTGACGATGCTCTGGCGCGCGACCTGCTCGCGCAGCCGCTCAAGCTCTTTGGTCTCGGTGGTCATGAGAACGTGTCGAGTAGTTATAACATCCGCGCCGCACGAAAAGGAAAAGGCCGCGCGCGGGCGCGGCAAATTCATTAAGAGGGGCGCGGCGTGTTGATGAGGAACGCGGGGCGAGTTGATGGGGGACGCGCTCGCGGGGCGGAGATTGACTTACGGTTTGTTTTGACGTATCAAAGGCGCTCCGATTCAAAACTTCTCTCTGCGCGCCGTCTCCGAAGCCGTCACATGACTGAGAACGCCACGAACGCGGCCGACGCCGT
This sequence comes from Pyrinomonadaceae bacterium, assembly GCA_036277175.1. GTDB lineage: Bacteria > Acidobacteriota > Blastocatellia > Pyrinomonadales > Pyrinomonadaceae > DASQDT01. The sequence goes on from DASUNL010000606.1 coordinate 1,262, forward strand.
CGAACGCTTCCCCGTCGCCGACGGGCGCGGGTATAAAATCTGGCAGGTCATCGCCGCCTCGGCCGTCGGCACGATGATCGAGTGGTACGACTTCTACATCTTCGGAAGCCTCGCCTACGTCATCTCGCCGCTCTTCTACCCGCCGGGCAACGACACCTTCGCGCTCATCGCTTATCTGACGACCTTCGCCGTCGGCTTCGTCGTCCGCCCCTTCGGCGCGCTCTTCTTCGGCCGCATCGGCGATTTGACGGGACGCAAGTACGCCTTCCTCGTCACGCTCCTCATCATGGGCGGGGCGACGGCGCTCGTCGGATTCCTGCCGACCTACCAGACGATAGGCATCGCCGCGCCCGTCATCCTTTTAGTCATACGTGTGCTGCAAGGACTCGCGCTCGGCGGCGAGTACGGCGGCGCGGCCGTCTACGTCGCCGAGCACGTGCCGGACGAGCGGCGCGGCTTCTACACCTCGTTCATTCAAATCACGGCGACGCTCGGGCTCTTCCTCTCGCTGGCCGTCATCCTCGTCGTGCAGAACGCTTTGAGCCGCGAGTCGTTCGCCGCGTGGGGCTGGCGTCTGCCGTTCATCATCTCGATTTTCTTAGTCGGCGTCTCGCTCTACATCCGTCTGAAGATGCGCGAGTCGCCCATCTTCAGCCACGTCAAGAGCGCGGGTATGACTTCGGCCAAGCCCTTGAAGGAAGCCTTCACGCAGTGGCCGAACCTGCGGCGCGTCCTCATCTCCCTCTTCGGCGCAACCGCCGGCCAAGGCGTCGTTTGGTACACCGGGCAGTTCTACGCGCTCTTCTACTTGCAGACCATCCTCAACGTCGATGCCACGTCGGCCAACTACATCGTCGCCGCCGCGCTCCTCCTCGGGATGCCCTTCTTCGTCCTCTTCGGCGCGCTCTCCGACCGCGTCGGGCGCAAGTGGATAATCATGGCGGGCTGTCTACTCGCCGCTCTCTCCTACATCCCCATCTATCGCGCGATGGTCGCGACGGTCGGCACGAACGTCGTGACGGCCACCTCGCAGCGCAACCCCGTCACGGGCGCGCTCAGCCTCACGCCGCAGTCTTTGGTGGACGGCCGCGTGGAGAACGCGCCGAAGGTTCTCACTTACACGAGCGTCGGCGAGTTGTTCGCGAACTCGGTCGCGTGGCGTTTGATTCTGCTCATCTTCGTGCAAGTGCTGTTCGTGACGATGGTCTACGGGCCGATTGCCGCATATCTGGTCGAAGCGTTCCCGGCGAAGATTCGCTACACGTCTCTGTCGCTCCCCTACCACATCGGCAACGGCGTCTTCGGCGGACTGCTCCCGCTCATCGGCCTCTCCGTCATCGCGCAGACGGGCGACATCTACGCCGGACTCTATTACCCCATCGTCGTCGCCGCGCTGACCTTCGTCGTCGGCTCGCTCTTGCTGAAAGAGACGCGCCACGTGCTCATCTGGGACGAGGTCGGCGCGGGCGGGTATAATGGCGCGAACAACTCCGAGTCAGGGCCGAGAGGAACTAACTGATGTCAGACGCAGAGCCGAACCCTTCAAACGCTGCCATCGAATCCGTACTCCACGAGGAGCGCGTCTTCGAGCCGCCCGAGGAGTTCGCGGCGCGCGCGCGCGTCCGTTCGGCCGAAGAGTACGAGCGTTTGCGCGAGGAGGCGGCGCGCGACCCCGAGGCTTTCTGGGCGCGCATGGCCGAGGAGCTTCACTGGTTCCGCCGTTGGGACAAGGTCTTGGAGTGGGAGCCGCCGCACGCGCG
>DASUNL010000607.1:0-3020 GCA_036277175.1 Pyrinomonadaceae bacterium
GCGCGCCGTCCGCGCGGGCTTCGCGCCCGAAGGGTTCGCGCTCGTCGCGGTCAGCGCGCCGCCGCACGCCGCGACGAGTTCTCGCACACTCTCGTCGAGCGGCAGCCTCACGCCAATCGTCCCCGTCCCCGCCGTAATCAACTCAGGCACTTCACGATGCGCGCGCGCGACGAGCGTCAGAGCGCCGGGCCAGAACGCATCGGCGAGAACCTTGAACGCCTTTGTCTCTTCGGCGACGAGATGCGCGACCTCGCGCTCGTGGCTTATGACGACGAGAATCGGTTTCCCTTCGCGGCCCTTGAGCGTGTTCAGTCGTTCGAGGGCTTCGACGTTGAAGGGGTCGGCGGCGAGTCCGTAGAAGGTGTCGGTGCGGAATGCGACGAGGCCGCCCTCGCCTGTGCGTCGGGCGGCCTCGCGGAGCGATTCCGGAGAGTGCGGAAGAATCATCTCGTGACTCTCCCCGAGCGGCGCGGGTCAGTCGTTCGCCGCCGCGGGCGCGTTGGCGTTCGACGTGAGCGCGATGCGGATGGGCAGGTTCTCGAAGTTGAGCAGGTCGGCGCGGTAGAAGAGTCGCACCGAAGGCGACAGCGTGCGCATCGCCTGATCCACGGGATAGTCTGTGAAGTCGGCGTCGATGACCTCCGTCGAGTCGCTGCCCAGCTCGAACGGGATGCCGAGTTCGCTGGCGACCTTGTAGAGCACGATGCTGAGCGGCTGCTTCTCGGCGTGGACGCTCAGGCGGTTGTTCTGGAAGCTGACGCGCAGAGGCTCGGCCCGCTCCTTCCGCTTGCGCTCGTACTCCTCAGTCCCCTCCTCCGTGTCGCCCTCGATGAGCAGTGTGTCGACCGAGTTCTTAATCGTCTCGTTGAGCGCGGGCGCTTGCTCGTTGAGCGCGTTGAGGTAGACGGCGAGGACTTTCGGCTGCGGGTCGCTGCCCGAAGCGACGTAATCGACGAACGGGTGCGGCGCGAGCATGCGGAGCACGCCTTCGAGGTTGACGCCTTCCAGCTCGATGCTGATGGTCTGCTTCGACATGAGCGGGCTGAGTCGGATGGGAGCGCCGAGGCTACGCGAAAGCTCCTGCGCGATGTCGGAGACCTTGGCGTTCTTCGCCTTCAGGGTGTAGGTGTGGGGCGCGTCCTTGCTCGCGCGCAGGGTGAAAGCGGACGTCCCCTTCGCGCCCTCCTTTGCCGCGTCAGACGGCTTCGTCTGCGCCGACGGCTGACCGGCTGGCTTACGTCCCGCTTGTTGCGCGTGCGCGGAGGGCGCGGAGGCGCAAACCGCGCCCGCCATGAACAGCGACAAAACGAGAGCCGTCCACACGTTAACTTTCATTTTCATCAAATCACTTCTCCCAAAGTTATGACACACCTCCGCACGTAAAACACGCCTGACGATTGGAGGAGAGGGCTATTAAACGTAGGGTAGGACGACCTTGCCGACTCGCGGTTTGCCGTGCCTCGACTACTACGCACAGGCAGACGGAAGCTAACACACGCGGCTCGCAAGCGTCAACGCAACGTGGCGACGCCGCCCGCGACCCTTTCTCGCGCCTCCTCGTTTCCCTCGCTCGTCCCCGACTCAAAGCCGCCCCGGCTCTCCTCGATGACGCGGCACATGGCCTCGAAGCGCGCCCCCCAGTCGCCCTGCTCGGCCACGCGGCGTCGTCTGAGGCGCGTCTCCTCGTCCTGCGGCTCCGCCAGCGCGTCCTCTATCGCGCGCAGGAAACTGCCGGCCTCGGCCTCGGCCGTAAACAGCACGCCGTGCTCCTCGTTGAATTCGCGGACGGGCGGCAGCGCCGTCGAGACGACGGGCTTCCCGACTGCCAAGTACTCGTTAATCTTCGTCGGCACGACCGTCGCCGTATAGACGCTGTCAACGTAAGGGACGACGCACACGTCGAAGCCGCGTATGAAGTTGACTAGCTCCGTGTGCGGCTGTTGACCGAGCAGGTGGACGTTCGGCAGCGCGGCCAAGTCGCCGAGCGCCGCCTGAAGCGCGCCGACGCAGACCCAAGACCAGTCGGGCCTTCTGACGGCCATCTCTTTTATCAACTCGAAGTCGACGTGGCGGTGCATGCCGCCGACGTAACCGACGACGGGACGCGGCAGAGACTCGATGAGCGCGGCCGCCGGAGACTTCGCGGCGCGGTGTCCGTTCGACTCTTCCGCGCCGACGCCCGGCGCGTTCTGCTCGAACGGGAACGCATCGAGGTTGACGCCGAACGGGAAGACGTGCGCGTTCGAGTTCCACGGCGCGAACTTGCGCGCCAGCTCCGAGCAGTTGGTGAATACGGCGTCGCTCCCTGTGACAATCTCGCGCTCGCTCGCGGCGAGGCGCTCGGCGTGCGGCGTCAGTTGCGTGAAGTCCGCGACGCAGTAATAGACGAGCGCGTCAATCTCTTCGCGCAGCATCCCGACGAGGTCGGCCGTCGTGTCGTTCGGCAAGTAAGTCCAGACGACGAGGTCGCGCATGCCGAGTTTTTTAAGCGAGCGGACGAGGAGAGGCAGGAACACGCGACGGTTGAGCGCGGTGCGCGCGCGCGAGCCGAACGGCGGCAGAACCATTGGCGACGAGACGTAGACGTTCGGCGCGACCTCGCGGACGCCCGACGCCGCCGCAGCCTTCGCCCAACGACTGAGTCGCTGCACGACGCGCCCGGCGTCGCGCAGCCCCGGCGAGCGGACGCCGGTGTTCTCGACGTAGAGCACGCGGTTGCCCGCCGCCGCCAGACGCAGAGCTATCTCCTGATGCCCCTGCCAGAGGAAGCTCCATTCGATGCTCGAAATGTAGAGGATGTCCCGCCCGGTAATCATCGAATCAAAAGCGTGAAGGTCGTCAGTGGTCGCGAAAACCGCCCCGCGCACAAAGAGTCATCATAACACAGGCCCGGCCGCCTCGCGCCGCAGCCCCGCGCGCGCGAGCCGCGCCAGACGCACTCCGTAATAAACGAACGAGAGCGACGACGGGAGGTTGAACGCGCAATCCTTGTACGTCGGCGTGAACAACCTGAGCGCGCA
>DASUNL010000608.1:0-5445 GCA_036277175.1 Pyrinomonadaceae bacterium
AAGACCAAGCCGCAGCTGGGCTGGCCGCGGCAGACCGATTCGCTGTGCCCGACGTGTACGCGCGAGGCGCGGCAGGCGATTCTCGACGGCAAAAAGGACGTGAGCGTCCTCCTGAATGAGAAGGTCGGCGAAATCAAGGCGACCATCATCGAGCGCGACGGCCAAATCTGGATGGTGAAGGACTGCCCCGTCCACGGCCACTTCGAGGACATCATGGCGATCGACTCGAACTTCCTCAAGCACATCGAGTCGATGTTCCCCGGTCGCGACATTCAGGCCCACAACGACGAGAAGCTTCACAACCACGGCTCCTCGACCATCAAGTTCGGGCGCGGGTCGGTCCTGACGATTGACCTGACGAACCGCTGCAACATGATGTGCGACCCGTGCTTCATGGACGCCAATCAGGTCGGCTTCGTCCACGAGCTTTCCTTCGACGAGGTCAAGGACATCCTCGACAAGGCCATCTCGATTAAGCCGCGCCGCCAGATGTCGGTGCAGTTCTCGGGCGGCGAGCCGACCATCTCGCCGCACTTCATCGACGCCATCAAGTACTCGCGCAAGGTCGGCTACAACTCCGTCCAGTGCGCGACGAACGGCATCGAGTTCGCCAAGTCGAAAGAGTTCTGCCGCGAGGCGGCCGAGGCCGGATTGCGCTACGCCTACTTGCAGTTCGACGGCATCGGCAACGACGCCAACTCGCACCGTCAGGTCGGCAACCTCTTCGACGTGAAGCTGCGCGCGATTGACAACCTGCACGAGGCGGGCGTCGAGATCGTGCTCGTCATCACCATCGTCAACAACATCAACAACGATCAGGTCGGCTCGGTCATCCGCTTCGCGCTCGACAACCCGAAGAAGATCGCCTTCCTCTCGTTCCAGCCCGTCTCTTTCACGGGCCGCGACGAGGAGATTACCGACGAGCGCCGCATGCAGCAGCGTTACACCCTCTCGCACCTCGCGCACGACGTGAAAAGCCAAGTCGGCATCACCGAGCCGACGCGCGACTGGTTCCCGCTCTCCCTGATGGGCGCGTTCGCCGACTTCGCAGACCTCGCGCACGGCCCCGACGCCGAGTGGGGTCAGGTCTCCTGCGGCTGCCACCCGAACTGCGGTGTCGGCACGGCCGTGATGATCGACAAGGAGACGAAAGAGATGCGGCCAGTGCCGGAGTTTTTGAACATTCCAGGGCTGGTGCGCGACATGCAGAAGATTACGGACGCGGGCCGCGGCAAGTGGGCGTCGAACATCATGATGGGCCTCGCGCTCCTCAAGCACTACGATCCGACGAAGTCGCCGACTCACTTCACGCTCTACGAGTTGTTCAAGAAGTTCGACAAGTCGTTCGGGCTGACGGGCCGCTCCTACGGGCGCGTCGACGGCAAACGCTCGCAGACCGACATCGAGGCGCGCCGCGCAGACCGCTGGAACTTCCTCTTCATCGCCGGGATGTGGTTCCAAGACCTCTTCAACTACGACTTCCGCCGCACCGAGATGTGCATCATCCCCTACGGCACGCAGGAAGGCGAGATTTCCTTCTGCGCCTACAACACGGGCATCGGATGGCGCAACATCATCGAGCAGATGCACCAGAACGCGACCGTCGCGCAGTGGTACAAGGAGCACGGCCGCCACGAAATCTTCGCCAAGGGTAAAGAGGTGGCGATGGCCGAGACGCCGGTCAACCTCGTCCTCAACGAAGTCGACCTCCAGCGCCCGAACAAGCCCGCGATGGACGGGCCGAAGACGGCGCACGAAGAGGCCGCGATGATGCGCAAGCTCTATCAGGAGATGGTCTTGAAGAAGAAGCTCGGCTCCGACGTCGAGAAGAACAAGCCCGTCCAGATTAAGGGCCTCAGCCGCGACAAGAAGGAGACGACGGCGAGCGTCTAACGCGCGCCGTGAGTCTCAAGTGATAGTGAAAGCCCCGCGCCGCTGCGTGCGACGCGGGGCTTTCGCCGTCCCCGCTTGAATAATTCCGCCGCGTGCGGTGTAATGGATTCGGCTTTTATGTTTCGCATTCTTCTCACTAACGACGACGGCATACACTCCGACGGCCTGCAAATACTCGAAGAAGCACTGAGGGCTGTGGGCGATGTGTACACGGTCGCGCCCGCCTCCGAGATGAGCGGCGCGTCGCACAGTCTGACGCTCGCCCGCCCGCTTCGCATCCGCCAGATTGACTCGCGCCACTGGACTGTCGACGGCACGCCGACCGACTGCGTCACGCTCGCCCTGCACAAGATTCTCCCCGACGAGGAGCGCCCCGACATCTGCGTCTCCGGCATCAACCACGGCGGCAATCTCGGCGACGACGCGAGCTACTCGGGCACGGTCGCGGGCGCGCTCGAAGCGACCATCCTCGGCGTTCCCGGCCTCGCCTTCAGCCTCGTCGCGCGCGAGAACTACGATTTCACGGAGGCGGCGCGCTTCGCCGTCGTCGCCGTCCGCAAGGCGCTCGACGAGGGTTTGCCAGAGGGAACGCTTCTGAACATCAACGTGCCCTCGGGGGCGGTCAAAGGCGTGCGCGTGACGCGGCAGGGAATCAAGAACGCGCGCCCCATCATCAGCGAGCACATCGACCCGCGCGGCAAAGCCTACTACTGGATCGGCGAGGAGTATTACAGCTCGACCTTCGAGGAGGGGACGGACTACTTCGCCGTCGAGCACGGCTACATCTCCGTCACGCCGATGCGCAGCGACATGACGAACCACAGCGCGCTCGATGGCCTCAAGTCGTGGAACGAGGCGGGCGACGCGCCCGTCCTAAGCGAGGACGAGGATAAGCGTCTGAGCCGCACCTGACGTTAAGGGTTTTGCAAGGGAAGTCTCTCCATTTGAGTTCCTCGATTTCAGATTCGTCGAAGGCGCAGGCCGCGCAGTTCCGCATCCCGCGCGAGCGCATGGTCGAGCGTCTCGTCAAACACTACGGGATCGCCGACCGGCGCGTGCTCGACGCGATGCGCGGCGTGCCGCGCCACCTCTTCGTCCCCGAAGCCTTGCAGGGCAACGCCTACGGCGACCACGCGCTCCCCATCGCCGCCAACCAGACCATCTCGCAGCCCGCCATCGTCGCGCGCATGAGCGAGCTGTTAGAGGTCGACAGCCACAGCCGCGTCCTCGAAATCGGCGCGGGCTCTGGCTACCAGACGGCCGTGCTCGCGCGACTCGCCGGACAGGTCTACGCCATCGAGCGCATCGCGGAGCTGGCGCGCGGCGCGCAGGCGCGCATACGCTCGCTCGGTATCTACAACGCGACGGTCAAATGCTTCGACGGCACGCTCGGTTGGAGCGCGCACGCGCCATACGACGCCGTGCTCGTCGCGGCTGGAAGCCCTGAAGTGCCCGAGCCTCTGCTCGCGCAGTTGAAGGTCGGCGGGCGTCTGGTTCTTCCGGTGGGCGCGGCCAGAGATTCGCAGAGGCTCTTCCGGGTCATCAGAACCGAGGACGGCTACGAGACCGAAGACCACGGCGCGTGCGCCTTCGTCCCGCTCATCGGGCGCTACGGCTGGGCGAGCGAATAGCATTAATCATCATGGAATCAATCTCAGAGCTTTTTCATTATCTCAGTGAGCTTCTTAATCCGAAGAACATCATTGACTACCTGACGACGAAGGGCTTGGTGCTGACGTACCTCGGCCTGATGTTCATCGTCTTCGCGGAGACCGGCTTGGCCGTCGGCTTCTTCCTGCCGGGCGACTCGCTGCTCGTCGTCGCGGGCCTCGTCTGGCGCGCGAAGCAGTTGAACCTCGCGCTGCTGCTCATCAGCCTGTTCGTCGCGGCCGTCGTCGGCGACGCCGTCGGCTACTACTCCGGACTGAAACTCGGGCCGCGCATCTTCAAGCGAGAGAAGTCGTTCTTCTTCCGGCCGAGCCACTTGCAGAAGGCGCACGAGTTCTACGAGAAGTACGGCGGGAAGACCATCATCATCGCGCGCTTCGTGCCCATCGTCCGCACCTTCGCGCCCATCGTCGCCGGTGCGGCGCGGATGCCCTACAGGCAGTTCGTCATCTTCAACGTCGTCGGCGGCTTCCTCTGGGTCTTCAGCATGATTCTCGCCGGCTACTTCTTGGGCAGCGCGGTCGAGAGCGGCTTCGGCATCAAGCTCGAAGACCACATCGAGAAGGTCGTCATCGTCGTCGTCCTGCTCTCGCTCACGCCGCCGCTCTACGAATACATCAAGGCTCGGCGCGAGAAAGCGCGCGCCCGACGCGAGGCCGGAGACGTGCATGTTTGACATGCGGACGCAACGTCCTTAAAATGACCGGGCAATCGGCGACGGGGCGTGGCTCAGCCTGGTAGAGCGCTCGGTTCGGGACCGAGAGGTCGGAAGTTCGAATCTTCTCGCCCCGATTGTCAGAAGAAGGGCGGCGAGACATTATTCTCGCCGCCCTTCTTCTATTTCATCACACCAACTCTCCCCGACATTCAGCTCGACCCGTCATCCAAGATTGAATCCTCCTTCCGGCACGCCCTTTGATTGGAATGATAGTTCCGCCTTCTTTTCGGGCGATTTCCGGACACGCAGGGGTGTGTTCGGTGTACGCACCGAACCAAAATTGATTCTTACAGGGAGGAAGCAGATGGCAACGAGGGAAGAGACTTTAATTCCGCAGGGTGGCATTAACGCGGGCGAGGGGACGACGAGCGTCGCGGGCGTCAACGTCGGGCAGACGGAGCGTTGGGCTTCGGCGGTCGGCGGCGGCGCGCTGGCGCTCTACGGCCTGACGCGCGGCTCGATGGGCGGCATCGCGCTCGCGCTCATCGGCGGCTCGCTCCTCTACAGGGGCGTCACCGGACACTGCAACGTCTATCAAGCGATGGGCTACAACACGGCCGAGGGCGAGCACAACGACGTGGCGAGCGTCAAAGGCGGCCACGGCGTCAAGGTCGAGAAGAGCGTGACGGTGGGCCGCTCGCCCGAGGAGCTTTACCGCTTCTGGCGCAACTTCGAGAACCTGCCGCGCTTCATGAACCACTTGGAACAGGTGCGCATCACGGGCGAGAAGACTTCGCACTGGGTCGCCAAAGGCCCGGCCGGGTCGAGCGTCGAGTGGGACGCGGAAGTCTACAACGAGAAGGAGAACGAGATGATCGCGTGGCGTTCGCTCGAAGGCTCCGACGTTGACAACGCGGGCTCAGTCCACTTCGAGCCGGCGACGGGCGGGCGCGGGACAATCGTCCGCGTCGTTCTCAAGTACGACCCGCCGGCCGGAAAGCTCGGCGCAATCGTCGCGCGCCTGTTCGGCGAAAGCCCCGAAGTGCAGATTGACGAAGACCTGCGCCGCTTCAAGCAGGTGATGGAGACGGGCGAGTCGGCGACGACGAAGGGGCAACCTTCGGGTCGCCGCGCTTCGGCCGGAAGGTAGTCGCGTGCGGAGTGCAGATTTGAAATCTCACATTTCAAATCTGTGAGTTCAAATTTAAGAGTCGTGATTTCGGGTT
>DASUNL010000609.1:0-2855 GCA_036277175.1 Pyrinomonadaceae bacterium
CATCTCTTCGCGCTTGTTGGCGTAGCGTTCGGGGAAGAAGGCGAAGTCGTTGGGAATCCAACCCGCCGTGAAGGAGAGTCCGACGCGCCCGCGCGAGAGGTTGTCGATGACCGACCACTCCTCGGCGACGCGAATCGAATGGTGGAGCGGCAGCACGACGCTCCCGGCGCAGAGCTTGACGCGCTCGGTGACGGTCGACAGCGCCGCGCTCAGCACCGAGGGATTGGGGTATAGCCCGCCGCTCTCGTGGAAGTGTCGCTCCGGCGTCCAGACCGAGGCGAACCCGTTGCGGTCGGCGAACTTCGCGCCTTCGAGATAGAGGCGGTATTTGTCCTCGCCCGTCTCGGAGTTGTCGGCGGCGAAATAGAAGAGGCTGAAGTCCATCTCTTCGACCTCGCGGCCGTCGACGCCCTGTCCTTCTTGCGCGACGACCGCGGCCTCGCGCACGCGAGGGTGCTCGCGCAGGGCCGACTCGATTTCACTCGTACCGTCTCGCCCCGCGCGCGTGACGACCGGTGCGGCGCTCGCCGCGTCCGTGTTCACCGTCGTAGTGTTCGGAGTCGTGGTGTTCGGAGTGGTGGTGTTCGCTGTCGGCGTCGCGTTCGGCGTCGTCGCGCCAGCCGAGGCCGCGACGACGAGCGGCAGGTCTTCGTCCTTCTCGTCATCCTCGTCGTCTTCGGCGAGCAGTTGCGAAAGCTTGTCGCGTTGCGTCTGGTCGAGCTGCGCGACCTCGAAGGCGGGGCGCGTGGGAGTCGATTCGGCGGCCGACGTCGTTGACTGCGGACGCCCGGCGGGCTGCGCGTCGCCGACTCTCGCGGCGACCGTCGCCAACTCGGCAATCGTCTGGTGTTGGAAAATCTGCTGCGGCGTAATCTGCCAGCCGGCCTGATTGACGCGCGCGATGATTTGAATGCTCAAGACCGAGTCGCCGCCGAGCTCGAAGAAGTTGTCATCGACGCCGACGCTCTCGACGCCGAGCGCCTCCTGCATAATCCCGGCGAGCATCTCTTCGACCTCGTTGCGCGGGGCGACGTAGGGCGTCTGCACGTCCGGGCGCGGGTGGAGCGGGCGCGAGACGTGGAGCTTCTCGATTTCGCCCGAGACGTGTTCGTCCATGAAGGCGTCGGCACGCGCCATCGAGGCCGCGAGGTCTTTGGTCGAGACGACGACCTGCGGGACTTGTGCCGAGGCGAGGACGCGCGTGAAGACGTCCACCCCCTCGCGCGGCGCGTTGCCTTCGCTCAAGCTCTCTTCGTAGAAATTCTTTCCCGGCGCGGCGACGGCGGCCGCGCGCGCGGACTTGCCGCCGAGCGCACGCACCTGCTCGGTCAAATCGTTAATCCGCTTCTCGCTGAACTCCTCGATTTCGACCAGCTCCGCCCCCGTCTCGTCCATGATGGAGACGTCGAAGGTGATGGTCTCGCGCTTCGAGTAGTTGTTCTCCGTCTCTCGGATGTAGGCGAAGATGCGGCGCGGCAGAGGCTCGTCGAAGCGCAGACGCTTGTAGGCCATCGGGAGGTAGACGCCGTCGAGCTCCATGTAGAGCATCCCCGTCCCGGCGGCGCGGTCGAGGAGCGACGGGTGCAGCTTGAGCTGCTCAAGGTCGGACGAGAACTCTTCGCCCAACTCGAAGACGACGAGCATCTCGCGCTCGCCGAGATAGACCTTCCTGATGTTCTGCCAGCGCGGGCCGAGGTCGGGGTCGCGCTCGTCGTCGTCGCCGACGAGGAACTGCCGCGCGTCGCAGCGACGGATGATTTCGTCGAGGTCGTGCCGCCTCGCCGGTCGCGCGGGCGCGGGGTGGATTTCGCCGATGGCGTGGTCTTGCCACTCCGCGCCGTCGTCGCCCGCAGCCTTGCTCGCGGCTCGGAACTTGAAGCCCTCGCCCCACTTCTCAAGCACGATGCGCACGTCGCGTGCTTCGTCGTCTGTGACGCCCATCGGCGTGATGAAGAACACGTCGCGCAGCTCGACCGGGCCTGCGCCCGCGTGCTCTTCGTAGGCAGCGCGCGCCATCTCAAGGTAAGTGACGCCGGGCAGCACGGCCGTCCCGCCGATGCGGTGCTCTTCAAGAATCCAACTGTCGGCGACGCTAAAGCGCGTGACGTAGGTCGCGCCTTCGGCCGTCGCCGCCACGCGCCGCTCAATCAGCGGGTGGCCCGTGCGCGCGGACGCGCCCGCCTCTCCGACGCCGTAGCGCGCCGCCGTGGCGACGAGCATCCCGACCTCCTGCCAACCGTCCCAATCGACCGAGACGGCGAACGTCCCGGTCTTCGCGGCGTAGAAGTGTGCGAAGGCGTCGAGGTAGGCGTTGGCCGCGCAGTAGTCGATTTGCCCGAAGCCGCCGAGGATGGCGCTGCGCGACGAACAGAGGAGCATGAAGTCGAGTCCGTCGCCGGCTAACAGCTCGCCGAGCAGTCGCGTTCCTTCCACCTTCGGCGCGAGGATGGCCGCCGCCTGCTCCGGTCGCTTGAGTTGAATCATGCCGCCGCCGGGGACGCCCGCCGCGTGGACGACGCCGTTGACCGGCCCGAACAACTCGCGGACGCGCGCCAGCACGTCGCTCATCTGTGCGCGGTCGGTCACGTCCGCGCTAAAGACCTCGACGCGCGCGCCGAGACTTTCGAGACTCTGCACCTGACGAATCTTTCGGCTCACGTCGTCCTGTTCGTCGTGCGTGGCGAGCCAGCGACGCCAACGCTCGCGCGCGGGGAAGGCCGAGCGCCCGACGAGCGCGAGGCGCGCGCCGACCGTCCGCGCCAGATGCTCGGCGAGCACGAGGCCGACGCCGCCGAGGCCGCCAGTAATCAGGTAGACGCCTCGCTCGCGCAGACGCGCCGTCTCGCGCGCGGGGC
>DASUNL010000610.1:0-24537 GCA_036277175.1 Pyrinomonadaceae bacterium
TCAATCGGCAGCGACTGGTGCGCTTCCGCTTCGAGCACCGCTTCCCTGACCTGTTCGAGCAGCCCCATGAAAGTCGGTTGATTCTCGAAACGGGCGCGCATCAAAAGCGTGTTGGCGAACAGCCCGATAAGGTTCTCCGTCTCCGTGCTGGTACGGTTGGCGACGGGAAAGCCGACGACCACGTCGTCTTGTTCGGTGTAGCGGTGCAGCAGCGCGGCGAACCCTGCCAGCAAGGTTATGAAGAGGGTGCAACCCTGCCGGCGCGTAAGCCTTCTGACGTCCTCCGATAATTCCTCCGGCAAAGCGAAATCCATTTTCGCGCCGTTGTAGGTCTGAACGGCGGGGCGCGGGCAGTCTGTGGGAAGCTCAAGCAAAGGCGGCACGCCGTCGAGTTGTTTCTTCCAGAAATCGAGTTCCGCTTCCAGCGTCGCGCCCCTGAGCGTCTCGCGCTGCCAGTAGGCGTAATCGGCGTATTGAATCGCCAGAGGCGGAAGCGGCGCGGGTCGCCGCGCGTTCAGGCTCGCGTAGTGCGCCGCCAACTCGCGCATGAAGACGCCGAGCGACCAGCCGTCCGAGACGATGTGGTGCATCGTGATGAGCAGGAAGTGATGCTCGGCCGCCGCACGCAGAAGGGTGCAGCGGATGAGCGGCCCGTGCTGCAAGTCGAAAGTCCGCGCGGCGTCGGCCGCCGCCAATTCGCGCGCGCGCTGCTCGTAATCTTCAAACGCCGTGAGGTCAACGACGGGTAGGGGACGGTGGACGAAAGGCGTCACGACTTGCGACGCTTCAGGCTCGGTTTCGATAAAGACGGTTCGCAGAATCTCGTGTCGGGCAATGATTTCGTTAATCGACTGCTCAAGTTGCGCGACGCCGAGTTTGCCTCTCAATCTTAGAGGCAAAGAGATGTTATAGAGCGCCCGCTCCGGCTCAAGCCGCCACAGAAACCAGAGGCGCTGTTGGGCGAAAGAGAGCGGAAGCCTTTCGAGCGGCGGACGCGGCTTGATAGTTTGCGCTTCGGCAAACTCGACCCCCTCCTCTTCGAGCAGGTAGGCGAGGAGCTTTCGCTGCTCTTCCGAAAACTCGGTCACGTCGGAAGGGGAATCGTCGAACGTCATAACGCCTCCCGCTCCGTCTCCTTCTTCACCAACGCCTGTGCGACATGGGCGGCCGAAAGCGACTCGATTTTTTTAATCGTGCGCGCAATCTTCTCGGCGCGTCCGGGCTTCGTCTCCTGCGCGATGATGGCGTTGGCGAAGGAGGCCACGGTCGGGTTTTCGAGAATGGTGCGCAAGGTGAGAGGCGTCTGGAAAGATTCGCGGGCGCGGGTCATCACCTTCGTCGCAATCAGAGAGTGGCCGCCGAGTTCAAAGAAGTTGTCGTTAACGCCGATGCGTTCGAGTTGCAGGACTTTGCGCCAGATGTCGGCCAGCACTTCCTCGACCGCCGTGCGCGGCGCGACGTAAGGAGTCTCCGATTCGTCGGCCGCGCGCTCCGGCTGCGGCAGCGCCCGCCTGTCAACCTTGCCGTTCGGGCTCAGCGGCAGAGCGTCGAGCGCGACGTAGAAGGCCGGAAGCATGTAGTCGGGCAGCTTGTCTCTCAACATGCTTCGCAATTGGCCGGCCGTCGGCCTTTCACCCCCGGCGGCGACGATGTAAGCGACGAGTTGCTTGTCGCCGGAGGGGAGCGTCTGCGCCACCACGGCCGCCTCGCGCACGCTTTCATGCTCACGTATTACTTCCTCTATCTCTCTCAATTCGACCCGATACCCGCGCACCTTCACCTGCTCGTCGCGCCGCCCCAGAAACTCCACCTCCCCGCCGGGCAGGTAACGCGCCACATCGCCCGTCCGGTAGAGCCGCGCGCCCGGCTGCTCACTGTACGGGTCGGGGATGAAGCGCTCGGCGGTGAGGTCGGGACGCCCGAGGTAGCCGCGCCCGACGCCCGCCCCGCCGATGTGCAACTCCCCGGCCAGCCCGATTGGTTGCGGGGCCAACGATTCGTCAAGCAGGTGGATGCGCGTGTTGGCAATCGGCCGTCCGATGGGTATGAGTCTGCGCGCGCCCGCGCGCTCGCAACGCCAGAACGTCACATCAACGGCGGCTTCGGTCGGCCCGTAAAGGTTGTGAAGCTCGACGTCGAAGAGCGCGTGGAAACGCTCCGTCAGCTCGTATGACAGCGCCTCGCCGCTGCATATCACGCGCCGCAGAGAGACGCATTCTCTCGCGGCCGGCTCTCCGAGGAATGCCTGAAGCATCGAGGGCACGAAGTGAATGGTCGTTATCCCCTGCGACGCGATGAGGCCGGCGAGGTAGGCGTTGTCGCGGTGGCCCTCGGGGCGCGCAATCACGAGCCGCGCGCCCGTCATCAAAGGCCAGAAGAACTCCCACACGGAAACGTCGAAACTGAACGGAGTCTTTTGCAGCACGCGGTCGGATTCGTCGAGCCGGTAAGCCTGTTGCATCCAGACGAGACGGTTGTAGATGCCGCGGTGTTCGTTCATCGCGCCTTTAGGCTGGCCGGTCGAGCCTGAAGTGAATATGACGTAGGCGAGATTCGCCGGCGAGACGCGGAGGTCGAGGTTGCCCGCGTCCTGCGCGACGATGGACTCGCCTTCGCCGTCGAGGCACACAACGTCGCAGGCGCAATCCGGCAGGCGCGCGAGCAATCCGCTTTGCGCGACCAGCACGCCCGCACGCGCGTCTTCGAGCATGAAGCCGAGGCGTTCTTTCGGGTATCCCGGATCGAGCGGCACGTAAGCCCCACCCGCCTTCAGCACCCCGAGCAGCGCGACGACCATCTCCGGCGAGCGTTCCAGAAGGACGCCGACGCGCGCCTCCGGTCTGACGCCGCGCGCGTGCAGGTGGCATGCGAGTTGATTGGCGCGGCCGTTGAGTTCGGCGTAGGTCAGTTGCTCCCCCTCGAAATCCAGGGCGACCGCGTCGGGCGTGCGCGCCGCCTGCGCTTCGAAGAGTTGATGAAGGCAGAGCGCGTCGCCGTAGTCGGCGGCAGTGTCATTCCATTCGACCAGCAGTTGACGCCGCTCGTCTTCGGTCAGGAGAGGCAGCGCGGAAACGGGGCGGGCCGGGTCGGCGGCGACGCCTTCGAGGAGCGTGCGGTAGTGCGCCATCCAGCGGCGCATCGTCGTCGGCTCAAACAGGTCTGTGTTGTAGTCACATTCGAGCAACAGCTTGTCTTCCTTCTCGCTGATGTTCAGATATATCTCAAACTTCGCCGAACTCGGGGCGTTGGACGCGACCTCCGCTTCCAGCCCCGCGAAATTGATGCGCGACGCCGACTTGTCGAGATTGAAGATGACCGACACGATGGGGGCGCGGCTCACGTCGCGCGTCAACGTCGATTTCTCGACGAGCTTGCTATACGGATAGTTTCGGTGCTCGAAGGCGTTGACGACCTCGGCCTTCACGTCGGCGAGGTAATCGGAGAACGTGGTGTCGGCGGCGAGACGGCTGCGGATGGGCAGGAGGTTGATGCAGTAGCCGACGAGATAAGCGTTGTTCATCGCCGTCTGGCCGGCGGAGGGGATGCCGACCACGATGTCGTCTTGTCCGCTCAGACGGTGCAGGAGAACTTTGAAGGCCGCCAGAGCGGTGATGAATAGGGTGCAGCCCTGCTCTCGACTCAAACTCTTAAGCTCGTCGCATAACTCTTCGCTTAGCGTGAGCCGCTCGCGCGCGCCTCTGTGTGTCTGGACGCGCGGGCGGGCGTGGTCTGTCGGCAGTTCGAGCGTCGGCGAGCCGTCGGCGAACTTCTCCGTCCAGAAAGCCTCCGCGTCCGCGCGGCGCGGGCCGAGTCGCTCGCGCTCCTGCGACTCGACGTACTCGCTGAACTGGACGGGCGTCGGCAACTGGCGGGCGACACCCTGCGTCTTCGCGGTGTAGAGCGCGGAAAGCTCGCGCAGGATGATTCCCGCCGACCAGCCGTCGCCGATGATGTGGTGCATCGTTCGCGTCAGCACGTGACGCTGCTCGTCGAGCTTGACGAGACGGAAGCGCACCAACGGCCCCTGCGTGAGGTCGAACGGCTGCTGCACTTCCGCCGCGAGCCACTCGCCCAACTGCGTCTCGCGCGTGAGAGTGTCGAGATGCGAGAAGTCGGCGAGCGGCACGTCTACGGCGAGCGTCGGGTGGATGATTTGATAGTCGCCGTCAACGCTGAAGGTGATGCGCAGAGCTTCGTGCCGGTTGACGACCTCCTGAATCGCCTCGCACAACGCCGTCACGTCCAGCGGGCCGTTGATGTAGAGGCTGCTCGATTCGTTGTAGGAGCGCGAGGCTTCGTCGCCAATCTGGGTGACGACCCAGAGGTCTTTCTGTGCCTCGGTCAGCGGGATGCGACGGACATCCGTCGAGGTCTCGTCGGCGGCGGTGGGCGACACGGCCGCGAGCGGCACGGCGTCTTCCGCCACGGGCGACGAACCGAAACCGTTGCCCGTCGCCGCCTGCGCGCGGAAGGAACTCCCGACGGGAGGCGGAGGCGACGCGGAGGGGAAGAAGCCGTCCTGCTTCATCAACCCGACGCTCTCCTTAATCGCGTGCGTGAGGAAGGCGAGGTCGTCGTCCGTATGCTCGGTCGAAAGAAACCACGTGCGGCCTTCCCAGATGTAAATGCCTCTTTCGAGCAGGTGATAGAAAAGCAGGCTCGCGTATCGCGCCTCGGGCGGAAAGACGAAACGGAAGAATGAACTGAAAGACGCCAGATGAATCGGCACGCGCGTTTGCAGGAAGTGTTCGTTGAGATGCGCGACAAGTTCTTCGGTGCGTTGATTCAAACGGTGCTGTAGCGGCGTCCCGCTCGCCTTCAAGTGCTTGAGCGTCGCGAGGGCGGCGGCCAGTACCAAGGGGTGTTTGCTGAAGGTTCCGGCGAAGAATGTCTGATTAGCTCGCGGGTAAGAGGCGTCGCCGTAGTTCCACGTCCCGCCGTCCACGGCATCCATGAACGCGGCCTTACCGGCGACCACGCCGATAGGCATGCCGCCGCCGATAATCTTTCCGTAGGTCGCTATGTCGGCCTGCACGCCGAACAGAGCCTGCGCGCCGCCGGGGTGCGCGCGGAATCCTGAGATCATCTCGTCGAAGATGAGTGCGGTCGAGTTGCGCTCGGTAATCTCGCGCAACTCGTGCAGGAACGCCATCGGCTGCAAATCCGGGCGGCGGCTCTGAACGGGCTCGACCAGCACGGCGGCGAGTTCTCGGGCGTGCTTTCGCAGGTAGTCGAGCGCGGCCGGGCTGTCGTAATCGAGCGCCACGATGTCTTCGACCATACTCTGCGGGATGCCCGGCGCGACCGGCACGGAACGCCGCACGCCGTTCGCGTCGCGGACTCTAGCAAGCACGCCGTCCGAGATGCCGTGGTAGGAGCCGGTGAACAGAGCGATCTTGTCGCGGCCCGTGACGGTGCGCGCCAGCCGCAACGCGCCCATCACGGCTTCCGACCCCGTGTTGCAGAAAGTGACGCGCTCCATCCCGGTCAGTTCGCTAATCAGGGCCGCCACTTCGCCCGCCAGAAGCGTCTGGGAGCCGATTTCGATGCCCTGCCGGAGTTGCTCCTCGATGGCACGGGTGACGAACGACGGGGAGTGCCCGAACAGGTAAACCCCGAACCCCATCACGAAATCAACGTACTCGTTGCCGTCAACGTCCCAGATTCTCGCCCCCTCCGAGCGCACGCTCGTAATCGGGTAGACCATCTCTTTCCAGAGTTGCCGGAACCCGACGGCGGCCCTGTTGTCGGCCAACACCTGACGGTTCGCCTGCGCGAGCTTCTTTGATTGCGACGTGCGGCTCGTATAGCGCGTGGCAAGTTGCTCGACGTGCTTCTGTTGCTGCGTCGTGATGTCGGTCGCGGCCCCGCCCGACACCGGACGCCACGGCCCGAACGCCTGCGCATCCTGCACGCTCGGGGCCGGCGCGGCCTGCGTCGGAAGCGCGACGGGCGACGGCGGCGTTTGGCCTTCGGAAGAAGTCACGCCCGCGCCCTGCTGCCCGAGCACGCTTTGCAGGAGTTCAAGCTGTCGAGTCATCAAACGCGCGACGGAGGTGACGACGTGTTCATTCTGCTGCGCGGAGCCTGACAGTTGGCCGGCGAGTTCGCGCATCATCGAGTCGAGCGGCGCGGGTTGCGCGGAGAGGGGTTGCGACGACGCGGAAGCGCCGGCGGTGTCGGAAGTCTTCCGCGCCGCGTCCGGCAAGACGGCCGTTGGAGGCAGCACGCCGTCGAGATGTGTTGCCAAAGCGTCGAGCGTGGAGAACTCTTCATACAGTTGGCGGAAGGCCACGACGACGCCGAACTGATCCTGTATCTTTTGGCTGACCCGCATGAGCAGCAGGGAGTCGAAGCCGAGGTCGAAGAAGGTTGCGTGAGAGTCGATGTCGTGAGATTCGAGGCCGGTGAGGTCTTTGACGGCCGCCTTCAGCGCCGACAAGACGGCGGAGCGCCTCAACGATTCGCCCGTCACGGCGGGCAATGATGGTTGAGACGTAAAGTCCTCCTTCGTCTCGCGCGGGGCCGGGATGAACGTCTCGTCACTGAAATTTTCAAGCGCGCCCTGAGTGGTGTGCGTTTCGGGCGCGCGCGCTCCACGGCCGTCCGTGCTGGCGGGCCGGTCTTCCGGTTCAATCCAGTATCGCTTCGCCTCGAAGGGGTAGGTCGGCAGCGCCGCGCGCAGGCGGCGGCTTCCGGCATGAAAGCCGCGCCAGTCGAATTTAACTCCGGCCAGCCAGAGTTGCGCGGCGCAAGTCAACATGCTCTGGACGTCTGCCCCGCTCTCCGGGGCGTGCGGCAGAGACGGGAAGACGATGCGCTTCGAGCCGGGCGCGACGTGCTGCTGCGTTAGACCGCTCAGGGTGCGTCCCGGCCCCACTTCCAGCAGAAGGCGGTTGTCGCTCTTCAGCAATTCCTTCACGCCGTCCGTGAAGCGTACCGTCCGGCGTAAATGCCTGCCCCAGTAAGCCGGGTCGGTCGCCTCCGCGTCGGTAATCCAGCGCCCCGTGACATTGGAGATATACGGAATCCGGGGAGGCCGCAGGGCGACGCTTTCGACCAACTCCGTGAACTGCCCGACGACTGGTTCGACCATACGCGAGTGGAAAGCATGAGACGTGCGTAAGCGCCGACACTCGACCCCCTTGCGCGTCAACTCGCGCTCCAACTCCTCGACCGCTTCCGTCTCTCCCGCCACCACGCACCTGAACGGGCCGTTCACCGCCGCCAGCGAGAGGTCTTCACCGAGGACGGCCTCGACCTCCGTTTCGGGCAGCGCGACGCTCAACATCGCCCCGCGCGGTATCCCCTGCATCAGTCGCCCGCGCGCCGCCACCAATTCGAGCGCATCCTTGAGCGAGAGGACGCCCGACAGACAAGCGGCGACGTACTCGCCGATGCTGTGACCAATCATCGCGGCCGGGCTGACGCCCCATGCCATCCACTGCATCGCCAGCGAATACTCAAAGGCGAAGAGCGCGGGCTGCGTGATGAAGGTCTGATCGAGTTGGGTTGCGGCGTCCGCGGCCTGCTCGTCCGAGGAGTAGACCACGGGGCGTATGTCCAGACCGAGCGCGGGAATCAGCGACTCGGCGCATTCGTCGAAGTGCTGACGGAATTCACGTTCGGCACTGTATAGCTCAGCCCCCATTTTGACGTACTGCGCGCCCTGACCGGGGAAGGCGAAGGCGACCGACGAATCCCCGTCCCCGACGCGGCTCGTCATCATTCGCTTCGCGTCATACGTCTCAAGCGCGTCTATTGCGTCGGCGCTGTCGCGACAGACGACCGCCCGGCGGCACGCGAAAGGTCTTCTCCCGACTTGCAGAGTGTAGGCGACATCGGCGAAGTCTGAGGCCGGACGGCTCTTCAGGTGTTCGAGCAGGTTAGTCGTCGCCTTTTCGAGAGCGGCCTCGCTCTTCGCCGACAGCAGCAGCAGATGGTACGGTCGCGCCCCCTCGTCCGACGGCTCACGCGCCGGAGGCTCTTCGACGATGACGTGTGCGTTCGTCCCGCCGATGCCGAAGGAGCTGACGCCGCAGCGTCGCGGGCCGCCGTCAGTCTTCCATTCGCTGAGTCGGCTGTTGACGTAGAAAGGACTGTTGTCGAAATCTATGCCGGGGTTCGGTTGTGTGAAGTTCAGGCTCGGCGGCAAAAGCCGGTGTTGGAGAGCCAGCGCGGCCTTTATCAACCCGGCGACGCCGGCGGCCGTGTCGAGATGTCCGATGTTGGTCTTCACGGAACCGACCGCGCAGAAGCCTCTCTTCTCGGTACTCGCGCCGAACACCTGAGCTAACGCGCCGAGTTCGATTGGGTCGCCGAGCGGGGTGCCGGTGCCGTGCGCTTCGATGCAGGTGATAGTCTCCGGCTCGACCCCGGCCATCGCCATTGCTTCGGAGATGACTTCCGCCTGCCCGTCGAGGCTCGGGGCCGTATAACCGACTTTCGATGACCCGTCGTTATTAACCGCCGAGCCTTTGATGACCGCGTGAATCGCGTCGCCGTCCTCCAGCGCCTCACGCAATCTCTTGAGCGTCACCATTCCGACGCCGTTGCCGCCGACGAAGCCAGTCGCCTCGCGGTCGAACGCGCGGCAGTGCCCGTCCTTCGAGCCGATGCCGCCCTCCTGATAGAGGTAGACGGATTTCTGCGGGACGTGAATCGCCACGCCGCCCGCCAGCGCCATGTCGCATTCGTGGTTGAGCAGACTCTGACAGGCGAAATGGACGGCGACGAGCGAGGTCGAGCAGGCCGTCTGAAGGGTCACGCTCGGCCCCCTCAAGTTGAGCTTGTAGGCGACGCGCGTCGTTAAATTGTCGAGACGATTGCCGACTCGAATCTGGTAGAAGCCGATTAAGTTCCGGACTTTTTGATTATGGTTGATGTTATTGTGCAGGTAGGTGTTGACGCTCTCGCCCCCGAAGACGCCGATGCGCCCGCCGTACGTCTCGGGGTCGTACCCGGCGTTTTCCAGCGCCTCCCAAGCGCACTCTAAAAAGAAGCGGTGCTGCGGATCCATCACCTCGGCTTCTCTGGGCTGATAATTGAAGAAGGCGGCGTCGAACAGTTCGACGTCTTCGAGGACGTTTCTCGCCTTGACGCAGCGCGGGTCGTTGAGCGCGGCGGCGCTCACCCCGGCGGCCAGCAGCTCTTCGTCCGTAAAGAAGGTGACGGCCTCGACGCCGTCGCGCAGGTTTCTCCAAAACTCGTCGAGGTTTTTCGCGCGCGGGAAACGACCGGCCATGCCGATGATGGCTATCTCCGTTTCAAAACTCTCCAAACTGCTCATTGACAAAACTCCCCCGCTCGCTTTTCGTCGTTAGCGGTTGCGCCTCGATTGCTGCCGGTTGAGAGAGGCTCGGCGGCTCTCGCTGCGGTTCCGGGTGTGCTGTAAGGAAGGCTGCGCTTGATGCTGCTCGGTCATGTAGCGCGCCAATGAACTGACGGTCGTATACTTGAAGAGGTCGAGAATCGGTATGTTGCGCTCGAAAGTTTCGAGCAGGTTGCTATGCACCTGCACCATGAACAACGAGTGGCCGCCGAGGTCGAAGAAGTTGTCGTACAGCCCCACCTTCTCGACGCTCAAGACCTCCCGCCAGATGGAAGCGATGCTCCGTTCCGCCGCCGTCCGAGGCTCGACGTAAGTCGAATCCGCATGCTGCAAGAGTTCGTCCGCGCTCGGCAGAGCTTGAACGTCGAGTTTGCCGTTAGGCGTCAGGGGTAGGGCGTCGAGGCCGCACAGCGCGGCGGGGAGCATGTAGGGGGGCATGCGTTCCTTCAGGAAGTCACGCAACTCGTTGATGGCTCCCGGCGATTGTGTCCCTCGAAAAACGATGTACGCCGCGATGCGCTTCTCGCCGGAGGGGAGCGGCTGCGCCACGACGGCCGCCTCGCGCACCCCCGCGTGCTCGCGCAGCGCCGCCTCGATCTCCCTCAACTCCACACGATAGCCGCGCACCTTCACCTGCCCGTCGCGCCGCCCCAGAAACTCCACCTCCCCGTCGGGTAAGTAGCGGGCCACGTCACCCGTCCGGTAGAGCCGCGCCCCCGGCTCCGTCGAGAAAGGGTCGGGGACGAAGCGGTCGGCCGTCAGGTCGGGACGCCCGAGGTAGCCGCGCCCGACGCCCGCCCCGCCGATGTGCAACTCACCGGCCAGCCCTATCGGCGCGGGGCGCATGTGTGTGTCAATGATGTAAGCTCTGGCGCCGTCGAGGGGGCGTCCGAGCGGCGGGGCCGAGGAGTCTCGACGGTGTGTGCCGGCGGTGACGACGGAGGTCAAGACTCCGACGGTCGTCTCCGTCGGGCCGTAGTGGTTGATGATTTCGCAATCGGGCGCGAGCGCGCGCACTCTCCCGACCAACTCGCGCGGGCAACTCTCGCCGCCGAGGACGAGCCTCTTGCGCGGCAAAACCTGCTCCGGCTCGGCGTAAGTCATGAGGGCGGCGAGATGCGAGGGCACGATTTTAAGGCAGTCTATACGGTGGCGGCGGAAGTAGTTGGCGAGCGAGGCCGCGTTCCCCGTCCGCTCCTGTGAAATCACGTGCAGACTTCCGCCCGAACAGAGTGTCGGATAAATCGCCGTGTTCCCGAGGTCGGCGGCGAAGGTGGAAATCATGGCGAAGCTGGCGGCCTCCGGCAGTCTCAGCCTTCCCGACACTGCGAGGGTGTAGCTGACGAGTTGGCGGTGTTCGATGACGACGGCTTTCGGTGTACCCGTCGAGCCGGAGGTGTAGAGCGCATAGGCCATGTTGGCGGCGTCGGCGCGGCGCGGCAGGCGCTCGACGCTCTCGGCCGCGATGGCCGCCTCTTCGTGTTCGAGACAGATGACTCGCGTCGCCGTCCGGGGGACAGTGTCGAGTAGACTCTCCTGTGTTATCAGGAGAGGGGCGCGGGTCTCTTCGAGCATGAAAGTGAGGCGGGCCTTGGGCATGATCGGGTCGAGCGGCATGTAGGCTCCCCCCGCTTTGAGGACGCCGAGCATCGCCGCCACGACTTCAAGCGAGCGTTCCAGACATATCGCCACGACCGACTCCGCCCCGACCCCATGTCGCTTGAGGTAATGAGCGATGCGGTTGGAGTACTCGTCGAGTTGCGCGTAGGTTAAATGCCGTCCCTCGAAGACGAGCGCGACACGCTCGGGAGTCCGCGCGACCTGTTGCTCGAAGAGTTCATGGATGCACACGTCCGGGGGCGTTTGCGAGGCCGGCTGATTCCACTCGAAGAGCAGACGCTCGCGCTCCGACTCCGCGAGGATGTCGAGTTCATCGATGTCGGCCGTGACGTCGCGCGCCGCCGCGTCCAGAAGCGTCGTGTAGCGCGAGGCGATGAGTTCAACCTCCTCCGCGTCGAGCCACCCGGCGGCGTAGTGGAGTTTAATTTCCATCGAAGCGCCCGCGCCGGAGAGGGCGAGCCGGAGCTTGAGTCGTTCAAAACAGACCTCCTGCCGGTGAAGCAGAAATGACGGGCCGGAGGTTTCGACGGCGGCAGGCTGCTCGACGAATTCAAAGCCGACCGGGGCGGCTGAAGCGTGAGCGGAATCTTCGGCGGGCTTGAGAATGCGTTCGGCGTCGAAGAATTCCTGCGAACCGGTGGCGTCGCGCAGCGACCGCCGACTCTGCCTGACGATGTCTTTAAGCGTGAAGCCGGGTTCGCAGAGACACTTAATCGGCAGCCACCTGTCGAAGAGGCCGACGGAGTGGCGCAACTCCTCGTACTTTCTTCCCTCCGACAGTTCAAGGATAACGACCTCGCGCTGCCCCGTCAGGCGATAGAGGAGAACCAGCCAGCAGGCGCGTAAGAAGCTGACGGCGGACGCATCGCAGAGACGCGCCGCCGCCTCAATCTTCTCCATGAGCGGGGGAGGTATGTGGACGACATGGGCTGACGTGCGCGACGTCTCTTCGACAGGCCGTTTCTCGAAAGGCAGCTTCAGCGAGTCGCCCGCAGAGAAGTCCGTTCGCAGCCAGTAATCCTTACTCTCGCTCAACTCCGGCTCGGAGCTTTCGAGCAACTCGTTCTGCCACTCGGCGTAGTCGGCGTACTGCAAAGGCTCTTCGCTAAAATCATCATCGCCGGTGCGCCCGTCGTAGTTGCGCCCGATTTCGCGCACGAGCAGCGGGAGAGTTCGCGCGTCGGCGCACATCGCCGGGAGGTCGAGCAACAGGACATGTTGCCGCGCCGACAGAACGAGCAGAGCGGCGCGCAGCAGCGGCCCCTCCGAGAAGTCGAAGGGGCGCGACGCCTGCCTCTCGAAGTGTTCGCCGATTAACGCGCCGGCCGCCGTCTCGTCGCGGTCAGTCACTTCGATGACTTGCCACTCGAACGCCCCCTCGTCGTTGACCGACTGGAGAGGCGTTTTAATGCCGACGCGACGGCGGAAGGTGGTGCGCAAAATCTCGTGGCGTTCGACAACCGTCTGCAAAGCCGCCTTGAGGTTGTGTTCGGCGAGCGTCCCCTCGATTAAGACGGCCCCCTGCGCGTGATACTCACTCCCGCCCTGCTGAAGCAGCCAGAGCCGTCTCTGCTGCGGCGAGAGTCGCGCCCCTTGTATCGTGTTCGACTGCATGATTCTTCCTACTCGATTGCGTTTTCACATCGCGCGCCGCGACGCCCTTCTACCCGGCGAGCATGTTTCATGAGACTTGCGAAGCGTCTAATACACGGAGACTAATCACTCGCGGTCGTCATCTCACCCATCGCCACGACAATCTTCCTCTCCCCGAGGTAAGGGTTGCGCGCGTGCGCGGTGAGCATGTTGTCCAGCAACAGGATGTCGCCCTCCTGCCACGGGAAAGTCACTGCCGCGCCCCAATAGGTCTGCGTTATCTCCTCGACGACGGAGTCTTCAATCGGAGTGCCGTCGCCGTAATAGACGTTACGCGGGAGGTCGTCGACGTCGAAGGAAGTCAGGAGAGACTGCCGCATCTCACGGTCGAGACATGCGACGTGGTGTAGCTGAATCTGATTGAAGAAGACCGATTCGCCCGTCACGGGATGGCGCGACACCGCCGGGCAAACTCTGCGCGTTCGCAATCCGCCGCCGCGCGTCCATTCGCACTCAATCGAGGCCTTGCGGCAATGGTCTTCGACGGCGGCTCTATCCGTCGTCTTGAAGAAGTCCTGCCAACTCACGTCGAGGCCGCCGGTAAAGTTTCTGACGTAGAGCAGTTTCTTCGCCGTGAACCGTTCGATAATCGCCGGGTCGAGCAGCCGGTATATCTTCCGGCTATCGACGAGCGGCGTTTCTCCCCCCTGCGCGGCGGCCTTCACGCAGAAGAACCATTGCTTGAGCGGCCAACGGTCGAGGTGCGAACTTTCGTTGTGGAAGAGAATCGTTTTGTTGGAAGGGTACGGCGTCGCCTGATAGACGTTGACGCCCTCCTGCGCCCTCGGCAGGTCGCCGTACTCCCCGAACATTTCCCGGCTGACGGCCAGCGCGAATTGTTCGAACGCGGGGATGGTCGTCACCTGAAAGCCTCGGAACAGGATGGCCCCGTGCTTGAGCAACCGGCTCTCGATGTCCGCGCGATTCTCCCGCCCCCACTCGACCATGTCGAGATTATCGACGCCCGGTTGTAAGACGAGCGGAAGAGTCTCGCCGGGGCGGAGCGAGCTGGCGCTGACGAGTTCCACTTCCGTGAGGTTGATGTTCCTCCGCTTGACTCCCTTCAACCTGCTTATCGGCGACGCTTGGCGCGCCGCCGCCGCCTCGCCCGGCCGCGCCGCCACGCCCGCCACGCGGATGTCGTTTATGACCACGTCGGGGTTCGCCGCCACGCCGCGCAGCACCGCGTCGAAGTCGCGCGCCAACTGCTCGACGAGCATGCGTTCGTATAAATCGGCGTTGTAGTTCCAATAGGCCATCAGGCCCGTCTCGCGGACGCTGATGGAGAGGACGAGGTCGAACTTTGACGACCCGTTATCCACGCCCTGAAGGCTGATTCTGACGCCCGCCACGTCTCCGGCGGGCGTCGGCGTGTTCTGCAAAATGAAGAGGACTTGAACGAGCGGGTTGTAGTTGGGGAGACGCGCGGGGCGGAGAGCCTCGACCAACTTTTCGAACGGCAACTCTTGGTGCGCGTAAGTCTGGATGGCGTTGCCGCGCACCCGTCTCAACGTCTCCCTGAACGTCGCGCCACCGGACAACTCCGTCCGCACCGGCAGAAGGTTGACGAAGAAGCCGAGCAAATCTTCCGTCTCGACGCGGTTGCGGTTGGCGACGTCCGTGCCGATAACGAGGTCGGCCGCCTTCGTGTAGCGGTAGAGCAGAACCTTGAACGCGGCGAGCAGCGTCATAAACAGAGTCGCGCCCTCGCGCTGGCCGAGCGCCTTCAACTGCTCGACCAGTTCGCGGCTCACGCGGCTCACGTGGTTCGCGCCGCGAAACGCCTGTCTCTCGGGGCGCGGCATCGCCCCCGGCAATTCCAGCACCGGCGGGGCGTCTTTGAGTTGGGTCTTCCAGTAGTCGAGAAGATTTTCCAGAACTTCCCCGCGCAGCCACTCGCGCTGCCAGACGGCGTAATCAACATACTGAAATCGCATCTCCGGTAGCGGCGACGCCGTGCCGTCGCGGAACGCGACGTAGAGCGCCGAGAGTTCGCGGATGAAGATGCTGACCGACCAGCCGTCGAAGAGGATGTGATGCGTGACGAAGAGCAGTAAGTGGACGTCGTCCGCCGGGCGTAGCAGTCTCATTCTGGTGAGAGGCTCACCCGCGAGGTCGAAAGGGCGTCTGGTCAACTCATCCAGATGTGACTGGATTTGCGCCTCGTGCGCTGCATCGGGCGCGCCGCGCAGGTCGAAGAACGGCACGCTGAGGGGCGCGGGAGGGGCGACAATCTGAACGGGCTGACCAGACACGTCTCGGAAGTTGGTGCGCAAAACCGCGTGTCGCCTGACAATCTCTTCGAGCGCTCTTTCCAGTGCTGCGACATCCAGCACGCCTTCCAGACGTATTACCAAAGAGAAATTGTAAGCCGCGCTATCCGGCTCCACACGGTGAAGAAACCAGAGTCGCTGCTGCGCGTAGGAGAGCGGGAAAGTGCCCGTCCGCCGCGCCTCGGCCCTCATCTCCTCAGGCCCGGACTCCTCCGGCTTACCGTTCAACTGTCGCAGGAGGCGGTCGCGTTGCTCGGGAGAAAGTCCGGCGATGCGGCGTGCGAGTTCGCTCATAGCTCTGTCCAACCTGATTGATGCGTGAATCGGCGACCGGAGAGAAGTCACTGGTGAAGGCGCGACGTGAGTGACGGCGCGCGGTCTGACTCAAACGTTGTCGGACGACGACGGCTGCGCCTCGCCCGGCGGTTGTTCCAGACTGCCGAGCAGGCTGGCGAGAGCCGCTTCGTCAAGATGTTGGGTGCGTTTGATTAGAATCGCTTCGGCGAGTTCGGCAATCGTCGGCGCTTCGAACAGGACGCTGACGGGCAGACTGACCTTGAAGTGTCGGCGCACTCTGGAGATGACACGCACGCCTAAAAGAGAATGGCCGCCCAGCTCGAAGAAGTTGTCGTAGACGCCGATGGTGTTAATGCCGAGCACCTCTTGCCAGATATCGACGAGCGTTTGCTCCATCTCGTTGCGCGGCGGTAGATACTGATTCGCCAAAGTCGGGCGCGAGTGGGCGGGCGATGCCGCGACGCCCGCCTCGGTCAAGACTTCGCCGGAGCGTTCGACCCACTGGGCGATACGCGCGTGCAAATCGCCGAGGGAGACGACGACTTGGGAGACGCCGGACGGGCGGAGCGCGCGGGAGAAAGCCTCGAAGGCTTCATCGGGCGTCATCACCAGTTTGGCGAGCGTGGTGCGCGGCGCGTCGGCCGACTCCGGCTCGGTGCGCTCCGACCACGTATCCCAGTCCACGCTTATCCAACGCAAGCCACCGGCGCGATTCTGCCGGTGCGCGAAGGCGTCGAGAAACGTGTTCGCCGAGGCGTAGGCGCACAACCCTAGCCCTCCCAGCACGGCCGACGAGGACGAGAACAGCACACAGAAATCAAGCGGCACTCCCCGCAGCACATTCTTGAGGACGTACGCGCCGTGCGCCTTCGCGCGGAACTGCGCCTCGCAGATTTCGGCGTCGAGATTCTGCACGGGGCATAAATTTTTTGAGTCGACGAGTCCGGCGGCGTGGACGACGCCGTGCAACGCGCCGAACCGCTCGACCGTCGCCGCGACGGCGCGGCGCATCTCTTCCTCGTTCGATGCGTCGGCACGCATGACGACGACCTCCGCCCCCGACTGTTCGAGGGCTTCGAGTTTCCGGATGCGCCTGCCCGTCGCGTCCTCTTCGCCCTTCGCCGCCAGCCAGTGCGCCCAACTTTCTTTAGGCGGCAGCCCCTCGCGCCCCGTCAGTACGACCTTGGCGCGGAGTTCGGTCGTCAGTTTTTGCGCGAGGATGAACCCGACCTTGCCCAGACCGCCGACGATTAAATAGACCCCTTCGCGTCGCAAACCCGTGCCGTTGGCGGACGCGCCTAATCTCAGCGCCTCGAACGTTTGCCGCCAACGGTGTGTGCCCCGGTAGGCAATCACGTCGTTGGCGGCGTCCGCGGACATCTCCGCGACGAGTTTATCCGTCAACGAAGCCGGTGACTGCGGGCCTGAGAGCGACAGGTCAATGCTGCGGCAGTTGATGTGCGGGTATTCCTGCGGGATGACTTTGCACGCCCCGAGCAGCGTCGCCTTTTCGGGGCGCAGCGACTCGTCGCCGACCACTTCGTGCATGTCGCTCGTCACGACGTTGACTTGAACCGGACTGACGACCTCCAATTTGTTGAGCGCCTGCACCAGCCTCAAAAGGCTGTAGAAACCGACCTCCTGCGCCCGCCGGAACGCCTCCGTTTCATCCGCCGTCGCGGCCTCGGGAGCCACACCCCACAGATGCGCTATGTACGAGGGCACTTCGTCGCGCTCTTTCAGTTCTTTGACCAGAGCCTCGTAATGCTCTGGACGGCGCGGGTCAATCGTCCAGCGTTCGTCAACGCGCTCGAACTGCTCCCCCCGTTCGACGACGACGACTCGCATCCCCTCCGCTCTCAAACGATGGACGACGTTCGGCGTCAGTTCGTCCCCCGCGCCGAAGACGAGCCACGTGCGTTTCTCCGCCTCGCTCGCCTCAACGGGGCGCACTGCGGCGGCGCAGCGCGACCACGAAGGCGCGTAAAACCAGTCTGTGAGGTCAGGCTTTTTATCCCACATCTTTGGCCCCGGAGCGTCCTGCGCCTCCGGTTCGACGGCGTCAATCCAAAATCGTTTCCGCTCGAACGGGTAAGTCGGTAGAGGCAGTCGGCGGCGTTTCTCCGTCGCGTAAAACTTCGGCCAGTTGACCGACGCCCCGGCGAGCCACGTTCTCCCGACCGCATTGAGGAGAAACCCGGCGTCGGGCTGGCGGTCGTACGAGTTGCGAATCGTGGGCAGAGCCGCTTGCAGCGACAAGCCGTCGGTCTGTGTCATCTGGAGGGCGAAGCTCGTCAGAGTATGTCCGGGGCCGACTTCGAGCAGGACGTACTTTTGCTCGCGGCACAACTCACCGAGACCCTCCGAGAAGCGCACGGCCCCGCACATGTGCCGCGCCCAGTATCGCGGGTCGGTGGCCTGCGCGTCCGTAATCCACTCGCCGGTGACGTTTGAGAGATAGGGAATCTTCGGCGGACGGAGTTCGATGCTTTCGACCAGAGACGTTAAAGCGTCGGCGACCGGCTCCATCATTTTTGTGTGGAAGGGGTGAGTGGTCGAGAGTCGGCGGCTCGGCACGCCCCTCTCTTCGAGCGTCGCTTCGAGTGCCGCCACCGCCTCGACCGTCCCGGCCACGACCGTCAGCGACGCGCCGTTGACCGCCGCCAGATAGAGGTCGTCGCCCAACAGAGGCGCGACCTCATCTTCCGACAAACTGAGGCCGAGCAGCGCGCCGCCGGGGAGCGGCTCGATGAGTTGCGCCCTTCTGGCGACGAGCGTCAATGCATCGGCGAACGAAAGAACGCCCGCGACACACGCCGCCACATACTCGCCGATGCTGTAGCCTATCATCGCGGCGGGTTTGATTCCCCACTCCATCAACAGTTGCGCCATCGCGTAGTTGATGACGAAGACGGCCGGTTGAGCAACCGCCGTGCGGTTGAGTCTCCGCGAAAGCTCATCTTCCGGCGCGGGCGCGCGCCGCAACATCGCCCGGAGGTCGAGTCGCGGCACGGCCGTGTCGTTTCCCTCCGTCGCTTTTTCATCCGCCGACGGGGCCGGGTAAATGATTTCCCGAATGTCTACGCCCAGAAGCGGCTTCAGCATCTCGCAACCCTGATCCACATGGCGGCGGAAACTCTGTTCCGTCTCGTAAAGCCCTCGGGCCATGTTGACGTAGTGATCGCCGAGGCCGGGGAACATGAAGGCGACCGGCGGCTCGTCCGCCCCGGCGACGCCTGAAAGGAGCCTCTGCGGATGACGCGCACGCAACGTCTGTCGCGCGTCTTCGACGCCGGAACAGACGAGCGCCTGCCTGAAAGGAAAAGCCTTCCGCCCGCAGTGCAGCGTGTACGCGATGTCGGCAAGATTTTGCCCGGGGTTGCTGTCGAGATAGGCGACCAGATTGGCCGTGGCGGCTTCGAGCGCCGATTCGGTCTTCGCGGACAGGACGAGCAGTTGATAAGGACGCGAAGGGCCGGACTCTTCCGGCGTCGGCGCTTCTTCGAGGACGACGTGGGCGTTCGTGCCGCCGATGCCGAAGGAGCTGACCCCGGCCCTCAAAGGCAGCGACCCCGCGCGCCATTCGGAGAGCTTCGTATTAACGTAGAAGGGACTATTCTCGAAATCAATTTTCGGGTTCGGCTTTGTATAGTGCAGGCTCGGGGGAATCTGCCTGTGTTGCATCGCCATGCTCGTCTTGATTAAGCCGGCGACGCCCGCGGCGGCGTCGAGATGTCCGATGTTGGTTTTCACCGAGCCGAGCGCGCAGAAGCCTGTTCTCTTCGTCCCCGTGCGGAAGGCTTTCATCAGGGCGCTGATTTCGATGGGGTCTCCGATGGGCGTGCCGGTGCCGTGCGCTTCCACGTAAGTAATCGTCTCCGGCTCGACACCGGCCATCGCCTGCGCCATCGCGATGACCTCGGCCTGTCCGCCGATGCTCGGGGCCGTGAAGCCGACCTTCAGTGAGCCGTCGTTGTTGATGGCGACGCCCCTGATGGTCGCATAAATGAAATCGCCGTCGGCAATCGCTTCGTCCAACCGCTTGAGCAGCACCACCCCGACGCCGCTTCCGCCGACCGCGCCCTGCCCCTCCGCGTCGAACGCCCGGCAGTGACCGTCGGGCGAAGCGATTCCGCCGCCCTGCCAGAGGTACCCGACCTTTTGCGGGACGGCGATTGAGACTCCGCCCGCCAGCGCCATGTCACACTGGTAATTGAGCAGGTTCTGGACGGCCAGCCCGACGGCCACGAGGGAGGTCGAACAGGCTGTCTGGACGGCGAGACTCGGCCCCTTGAGATTCAATTTATAAGAGACTCTCGTCGCGAGTTGGTCTTTATCATTACTGACCCGCGTCTGAAAGCCGCCGACGGTTTCGATCAGTTTCTTGTTGGCGAGCAGACGTTCCAGATAGCTGCTCATGGTCATTCCCGCGAAGACGCCAACCGGGCCGGGGAAGACCTCCGGGTTGTAACCCGCGTTCTCAAACGCCTCCCACGCGCATTCCAGAAAGAAGCGGTGCTGCGGGTCGAGAACCTCCGACTCGCGCGGGCTGTAACCGAAGAACGCGCCGTCGAATAGTTCGACGTCGTCGAGTACGCCTCCGGCCCGCACGTAGTTGGGCTGGTTCATCAGCGAAGTGCTGACGCCCGAAGCCAGTAGCTCCTCTTCGGTAAAGACGCTGATGGATTCGACACCGTCCCGCAGGTTGTGCCAGAACTGTTCGATGTTTTGCGCGCCGGGGAAACGCCCCGCCATTCCGATGATGGCGACGCCCTCCGCGGCCTCGTTCGTCTCGATGTTACTCATCTGCGTCGAGCCTTTCCGCCGAGAGATGCTGGCGTTGACGACGCTGCTGCGCCTGCTTCTGCTTCTGCTTCTGCGCCCTGCCTCCCGTCATCTCCTTCAACTCGGCCGCCTCCGCCCCCTCCGCTTCCTTCCAGCTCAGCCGCCGCGCCAAAGCCCTCACCGTCGGGTGCTCGAACATCTCGACCAGCGTCAGCTCGCGCGCCAGCCGCTCCCCGGCCAGCGCCCCCTGCAATCGGTCGTAGACCTTCACCATCGCCAGCGAGTGGCCGCCGAGGTCGAAGAAGTTGTCGTCGCCGCCCACCTCCTCCACACCTAACGTCTCCCGCCACACGTCGGCGATCTTCCGCTCCATACCTCCCTGCACCGGCCTTCTCGTATCAGCCTCGTAACTGTCGCCGGTCGTCGCCGGCGTCGGCGTCTTTGTATTTTCCATCGTTTTTTCTGGGTCGCGCTGTAGGGTTATGCGCCAAAGGAAATCCGTTTGCCACGACTGATGGGTCAATCAATGAGGAGACGTGACGCGCGGCCCTGCGTCGGGCCGCTTGCGCTTCGGGGCGTCACACCTCGTTGTGGAGTCGGTTACGGGCGCGGGTCTAGGGCGATGATGCGCAGCTCGCTCGTGTAGCGGTTTCCCTCGCTATCGGGCAGCCAGAGTCGGTCGGGCTGCGGAATCATTTCCGAAACCGTCACGCTCGGCGCGGAGAGCTTCGCCTTCAGAGTTCGCCGCATGGCTTTGGCGAAAGAGCTGACGTAAATCGGACTCTCGAAGTCCATGTGGAGTGGTTTCACCTCGTTCGGGACGCGGTAAAAGACGAAGCGGGGCATGCCGTGTTGCTGCGCCCAACGTCGGGCGGCGGCGAAGCGCGCCGCCGCGTCCATCTCAAAGGCGAACTCGATTTCGGAAGGGTGGAAGCTCCAAGACTCGCGCGCCACCACCAGCTTATCTATCGTCACGCGCGGCGTGTGGCGGTCGTGCGCCATCAGCTTAAAGGCGTTCCCGACAATCATGTTGAGGGTCTCGCCGAAGAAATCAATGATGTCGAAACTCAGACGGCCGTCGCGCGTCTTGATGACGAGACCTTCGCCGCCCTGCTCGACGACGAGGTCGCTGATTTGCAAGGTGCGCGAAGGCGGCGCGCCGGAATGGTCGAGCGTCGAAATCATTCGGTAATCCTTATCCGTGATGAGGGCGAGAAACGTGCGCGCCGTCTGCTTGGGCCAGAACTTAGGGGTCACGGGTATGATTCTGGGGGCGGGCAAATCAACCTGCACCCGCTCGAAGAAGGTGTCCGGCGTCTCGTACTGCGTGACGAAGACGGTGGAGCTGAGAGTGTTGACGCCGATGTGAAGTTCGCCCATGACGAGTTGATAGTCGCCGGAGTTGACCGCCTCAGGACTCGTCGCCGCGAGCATCACGTCGGGGCTGTGATAGCCCGCGGACTGCCAACCGCGACGCGGCGCGGCGAAATTCTCTCTCACCTTCGGCCGCAACTCCTCCGTCGTGTAACTGACGCGCCACTCGCCTTCGGGCAAATCCAGCGTCTCTCGCCAGCGCTGCTGAAACTGCGGCAGGACTTTGTCAACAAGACAGGTCGTCGCGCCGAAAAAGTGGCGTTGGGCGCTGTACCACATGTCGGTGAACTCGACGCTGGCGGTGCCTTTCCTGCGGGCGACATTCCGGTACAGGTCGTCGAACGCATCGCGGTAGGCTCCGGCGAGGGCGCACGTCAGCCAGCGCGCGCTGTCGAGCAGCAGGCTGAGCGGCGGCCCGAGCGTGTCGAGCATGTCCTGCCCGAAATCCACCTCGATGTCGCGGCGGCAGTCCTCGTAAACCAACGTCCGTCCCGCGTAGCATTTTCCGGCGAGGCGCGTTGAAGCCTTGCTCGTTATGCGCGTGAAGGTGTCTTCGAGCGCGCCTACCGCTTCGTTGAGTTGGACGGAGTCGCCGCTCGCTTGCGCGATACGCGCGCGCGCGGCTTCGAGCGTCTCAAGCATGTCGAGAGCCTCTGTGCGCAACGCCTCGTCCTCGACGCGCTCCAACAGTTGCCGAAGCCGATGCTCCGGGTGTAATTCGACAGGCAGGTCAAGCGTCCACGCGATCAACCGCTTGTCGCGCAGGTCGCTGAGCGCCTCGTAGACCTCAT
Organism: Pyrinomonadaceae bacterium; assembly: GCA_036277175.1. GTDB lineage: Bacteria > Acidobacteriota > Blastocatellia > Pyrinomonadales > Pyrinomonadaceae > DASQDT01. The sequence goes on from DASUNL010000610.1 coordinate 22,125, forward strand.
CCTCGCTCCGGAGTTCGAGCGCGTCGTCTCCGAGCAAGTCGCGCGCGATGTCGCGGGCGGTTCGCTCGCCGTCGCAGTGCCGGAGGATGGCGGCGTAAGCGTGCGACAGTTCCGCCGGGGCTTCCATCGGATGATGCAGCACGTTTCCTTCGACGCGGACGTAAGGCATTTTTCGCGGCGCGAGCCACGGCCAAAGCGCTTGGTTCTCCGACAACGCTTCGGCCAAAGCGTCAATACACCACCCTTCAAAATAGACCCTGCGATTGACGACGGAGTTCGGGCCGGGGCGTGCGCTCATCGCCTCCTTGCGGTCTGCAAACTTCGCCCACCCGACCGGCCCGAAGAACCCGATGGTTTCGTTTTTAGTGCAGTAGCGTTGCACGTAGTTGGAGATCAACTCTTCGATCTGCCGCTCTTTCGCCTTGACCGTTCCGTCGCCGAGCGGCCTGCGCAGAAGAACTGCGATTCCCGTGTGCAGCGCGGCGCGGTTCTGCCAGACGAGGGCTTCGCGGAAACTCTCGCTCTGCGCGATCTCTCGGAGGACGCTCGAAGTTTGCCGTGCGGCGGCCTTGTAAGCTTCCTGAAACTCACTCGACGCCTGCGCGGCGCGCGCCGAGGCCGCGCGGAATCTCTCAATCACCCTCACGGCCCCGTCCGGTAAGAGTCCCGTCTCCGGCCACTTGCCTTTGTTCAGAGCTTGCATGGCGACTCCCAACGCGCCGCGCGTGTCGCCCTGAGATTGCACCCACTCGCGTCTGAGGCTGCTGAGTGTTTCGGTTTTCAGGCGCGCCGCTTCGTCGCTGGCGACGAGATGAGCGTCGGCGGCCACGGCGCACTCCCGGCTGGCGAGGGCGAGCGACATCTTCGCGGGAAACCCCGCGCCCCTTAAACCTATGTCTCGCCAGACAGACCATTCGCCGCCGGGCAACGGTGTCAGATGGTTCCGAGCCGGAGCTTCGCCCGGTTCTTGTGAGGCATCCCTGTTAATGTTTTTCTCAATTAGCATGTCGCTCTCTTTCGGTCTTGATAATCACCGGTCACGTCGTTTGAAACGTGCCGACGCATCTCCTGCTCGTAGAGGAGACGCTACGGAATCATTCGGCGGCGACCTGTGTGTCCGAAGCTGGGGGTCGGCGGTGGCGGCGGTGCGCGCGCCTCTGCTTGCTCGCCCGCGCCCCGGCCGCCTCCCGCAACTCGGCCGCCTCCGCGCCCTCCTCCTCGCGCCAACTCAGCCGCCGCGCCAAAGCCCTCACCGTCGGATGCTCGAACATCTCGACCAGCGTCAGCTCGCGCGCCAGCCGCTCGCCCCCGAGCCGCTCGCGCAGCCGGTCGAAGACGCGCACCATCGCCAGCGAGTGGCCGCCGAGGTCGAAGAAGTTGTCGTCGCCGCCCACCTCCTCGACGCCGAGCGTCTCGCGCCATGCATCCGCTATCGCGCGCTCCACGCCACCTCGCACAGGCCTTTTCGCGGCACTCACCGGCGCTTCTTTCAGTTGCATCAAGCTCAACGCTTTTCTATCGAGTTTGCCGTTGGGTGTGACGGGCATCTCCTCGACCCACACGTAGCGCGACGGCACCATGTACTCAGGCAGCCGCTCCCTCAGCCCGCCCCGTAACCCCTCGACACTCCTCCCCACTCCCCCCTCCCATTCCACATACGCCACCAGCCTCCGGTCTCCGCCCCCCTCCTCGACCACCTCCACAGCAGCCTCCCTCACGCCCGCCGACTCGCGCAGCGCCGCCTCGACCTCCCCCTTCTCGATGCGGTAGCCCCTGACCTTGACCTGCCCGTCCCGCCTGCCGACGTACTCCAACTCCCCGCCCTCGATCCACCGGCAGATGTCCCCCGTGCGGTAGAGGCGCGCCCCGGCCTCTGCGGAGAACGGGTCGGGGACGAAGCGGTCGGCCGTCTCGCGGGCGTCGCCGACGTAGCCGCGCGCCACGCTCTCGCCCCCTAGATAGAGCTCGCCCGCCACCCCCACCGGCACAGGTTCCATCCCCTCGTCCAACACGTAGAGGCGCGTGTTGGCGATGCCCCGCCCGATGCTCGGCAATCGCAGCTTGCCTTCCTCGTTCTCGGCACTCTCCCGCCCGTCGCCTGTCTCAGTCGCCGCCACGTCGGCGCAGGTGGCGACGACGGTGTGCTCGGTCGGCCCGTAGTGGTTGACCAGCCTCCACCTCGCCCCCGGCTGCGGACGCCGCCGCCGCCGGTCGCCTCCCGTCAGCAACACCCGCAAGGCCGCCCCCTCCGGCCACGCCTCGCCCAAGAGCGCCTCGGCCAAGGGCGTCGGCGCGAAGGCGATGTCAACCCGCGCCGCCGTGAACCACCGCACCAACTCCGAGGGCGCGCGCAGCGTCGCCTCATCCGGTAAGTGGAGGCTTGCGCCCGCAGCCAAGTAAGGCCACACCTCCC
>DASUNL010000611.1:0-2622 GCA_036277175.1 Pyrinomonadaceae bacterium
CAAACCCGCGACGACGACCGAGACGCCGAAGCCCGCAATCACCTCGACGCCCGCGCCTAAAAAAGATGAGAAGCCCGCTTCTCCCGCGCCGCAGAAGCCCGCGCCGCAGAAGACAGCGCCGCCCGCGTCCTCGAAACCGGCGGCTTCGAGTCTGACACGCGACGGGTCGTCTTACTTCCGCCTCGCGTCGTTTCGAGCCGACGAGCGTAGCGTGACGAGCGACGTGCGCATGCAGGCCGAGGCCGTCTGCTGGATGGCCGCGCACGGCGGCGCGCAGATGATTTTCGAGAACATGGACGGGCGCGACGTCTCGGAGATTCTGAGTTTCCCCGGCTGCATGCTCGGCTCCGACAGCGGCGTGCGCACCGTGGGCGAGGGACGCCCGCACCCGCGCGGCTTCGGCTCCGCGCCGCGCTTCCTCGGCCTCTTCACGCGCGACGAAAAACTCTTCACGCTCGAAGAAGCCGTCCGCCGCATCACTTCGCTCCCCGCCGAGACCTTCCGCATCCCCGAACGCGGAAAACTCCTGCCCGGCTACTTCGCCGACGTCGTCATCTTCGACCCCGAGCGCGTCAAAGACCTCGCCTCCTACGACGACCCCTTCCGCTCGCCCGAAGGCATCGCCTACGTCCTCGTCAACGGCCAAGTCGCTTTCGAGCGCGGCCAAAGTAAAGAGCAGCGCGCGGGCAGAGTCGTCAGGCGACAGACCCCGTAGCTCGTTTTATTTGACTTGGCCGCGCGAAAGGGTCTAGAACAGACCTGCACGCTCCGAAAAATTTTACAAACGAGGCTTCACACGCGATGAAGAGGCGCATCCTTTTGTCCGCCCTCGCGGCGACAACACTTCTGCTCTCGACTTCCTGCACTGCCCCGCAACCGACCAACACGGCCGCGACGCCGACTCCGGCCGCCACGCCCAACCCAAACATCCCCGCAGAGCTGCGCGCCGCCGTCGATAGCATCACGGCCGACGACATCATGCGTCACACGCGCACGCTCTCCTCGGACGAGTTCGAGGGGCGCGGCCCCGGCACGCCGGGAGAGGAGTTGACCGTCAAGTATCTGACCGAGCAATTTCAGAAGATGGGTCTGAAACCCGGCAACCCCGACGGCACATACATTCAGAAAGTCCCGCTCGTCGGCCTCCGCGCCGAGCCGCAATTCTCTTGGAGCGCGGGCGAGACGCAGAAGACTCTCAACTTCCCCGATGACTACGTCGCCGCCTCGCGCCGCGTCGCCCCCGAGACGAAGGTCGAGAACTCCGACATTGTCTTCGTCGGCTACGGCGTGGTCGCGCCCGAGTACGGTTGGGACGACTACAAGGACGTCGACGTGCGCGGCAAGACCATCGTCATGCTCATCAACGACCCGGCCGTGCCCGACACGGCCGACCCGTCGAAGCTCGACGAGAAGATGTTTCGGGGCAAGGCGATGACCTACTACGGGCGCTGGACATACAAGTACGAGATTGCGACGCAGAAGGGCGCGGCCGCCGCCATCATCGTCCACGAGACCGGCCCGGCGGGCTACCCCTATGAAGTTGTGAAAGGCAGTTGGGCGCAGGAGAACTTCGACATACAGACGCCCGACAAGAACATGTCGCGCGTCGGCGTCGAGTCGTGGATTAATCTCGACCGCGCTAAGGAGCTTTTCGCTTCGGCCGGTCAGGACTTCGACGCGCTCAAGCGCGCGGCGCTCGGTAAAGACTTTCGCCCCGTCGCCCTAAACGCCAAAGCCAACTTCACGGTGAAGAACACGACGCGCGAGGTTCAGTCGCAAAACGTCGTCGCGCGGCTCGAAGGCTCAGACCCGCAGCTCCGAAATGAGCACGTCGTCTACACGGCCCACTGGGATCATCTCGGCAAGAACGAGAAGCTTCAAGGCGACCAGATTTATAACGGCGCGCTCGACAACGCTTCGGGCACGGCCGCGCTGCTCGACATCGCCGAGGCTTACACGAAGCTCTCGCCGCCGCCGAAACGCTCCGTCCTCTTCCTCGCCGTGACGGCCGAGGAGAAGGGCCTGCTCGGCGCGAAGTACTACGCGGAGAATCCGCTCTACCCCTTGAACCGCACGCTCGCCAACCTCAACATGGACGGCGTCAACCAGTGGGGACGGACGAAAGACATCGTCATCGTCGGCGACGGAAACTCAACCCTCGACGACCTCGCGCGCGAGGTGGCGCAGATGCAGGGCCGCGTCGTCCAGCCCGACCCTGAGACGGAGAAAGGTTTTTACTACCGCTCGGATCACTTCGAGTTCGCGAAGGTCGGCGTGCCCGCGCTCTACCCCGACACGGGCACTGACTTCGTCGGCCGAAGCGCGGAGTACAGCAAGCAGAAGCGCGACGAGTACACGAATAACGACTATCACAAGCCTTCGGACGAGGTTAAGCCCGACTGGGATTTGACGGGCGCGGCCGAGGACGCGCAACTGCTTTTCATCATCGGCCAACGCATCGCGCAAGCCGACAAGTATCCCGAGTGGAAACCGGGCAACGAGTTTAAGGCGAAGCGCGACGAGATGATGAAGGCGTCGCCTCCGAACCCCTAAACCGCAGTGACGAGTGACGAGTGACGAATTAAGAACTTGTCTTTAACTCGTCACTCGTCACTCGTCACT
>DASUNL010000612.1:0-3213 GCA_036277175.1 Pyrinomonadaceae bacterium
CTGAACACCTTCGGCAACATCGGCCTCGGCATCCTGAGCGCGCCGACGCAGACCTTCACGCAGAACGACGTTCTGCTCTACGGCCTCGGCGGCATCTTCCGTCTCAACAAGCACGTCGACTTCGCGGGCGAGGTCAACGGCCGCGCCAACACGCGGACGGGCCGCGCGCCGCTCGGCACAGAGCCGCTCGCCGAAGCGCGTCTCGGCGTGCGCGTCCGCACGTCGGGCCTGCGCTTCGACTTCGCGGGCATCAAGGGTCTGACCGACTTCAGCCCGCGCTCCGGCGTCACCCTCGGCGTCACCTACGACACGCCCTCCGTCTTCACCCCTGTCAAGTAAATAAAAGCCGTGAATCGTTAATCGCGAATCGTCAATCGTGGATAGCGAAAACTGGTCTGACCATTTACGATTCACGATTGACGATTCACTGCCTTGAGCTATGTCTGAGTGGTTGCACGAAACCGTCCGCTGGCTGCACGACTTCATCGTCGGCGTGCCCATCTACGTGGCGGGCCCGGCGATGGTCGTCATCGGCGCGCTCGACTCATCGCTTTTGAGTCTGCCCGAGATTAACGACTACCTCGTCGTCGCGCGCTGCTACAGTGACCCGAAGGCGGTCTTCTATTTTCCTCTGTTCGCCGCCCTAGGCTCGGTCATCGGCTGTAACCTCCTCTACACCATTATGCGGCGCGGCGGACAGGCCGTGATGCGTCGTCGCTTCAAGCCCGAAAACATTCAGAGGGTCGAGCGTGCCTACGCGCGTTTCGGTTTTCTCGCGCTCGCCGTGCCCGCGCTTCTGCCGCCGCCGATGCCGTTTAAGATTTTCGTCGCGACAGCGGGCGCGCTCGAATACCCGCGCTGGCGCTTCATGCTGACCATCATGATCGCGCGCAGCGTGCGCTACTACGTCGAGGGCACGCTCGCGGTCTTCTACGGCGAGCGGGTCATCGAGTTCCTACGCCAGAACGGACTTCTGATGTTGAGCCTCGTCGGCGCGCTCGTCGTCTTGGGCGTCGCCGCCTTCGTCCTGAAGAGACGTTTCGGCGCGCGCGTTGCGAACGGCGGGGGAGACGCGGAGGCTGCGCGTGGGACTGCGGAGGCGAAGGCCGTTGACGGCGCGGAGGCGGAAGGCGGGGAACTCCGGTGAAGTGGCTCTGGCGAAAAATCACAAACGCGCTGGCGTGGCTCGCCGACTACTTGCAGGCGTTCGGCGCGGCCGGGCTGTTCGCCATCGCGCTGCTCGACTCGGCCTTCGTGCCTCTGCCCGGCGGGCCGGACGCCGTGATGCTCGTCCTCTCGACGGCGCGGCCCTCGATGATGCCGGTCTACGCGCTGTCGGCCGTCGCAGGCTCGACCATCGGCTGCGTCTTCCTCTACTACGTCTCGCGTCGCGCGGGGCGTCGCGCGCTCGAAAGCTTTTCAGAGAAGAAGCAGGCGCGCGTCAAAGAGCTGGTTGACCGCTACGACGTTCTTTCGGTGCTCGTCGCGTCGCTCCTGCCGCCGCCGTTTCCCTTCAAGCTGTTCGTCATCACGGCGGGCGTCTTTCGCCTAAACGTCATACGCTTCGCGCTCGCGGTTGCAGCCGGTCGCGCCGCGCGCTTCTTCCTCGAAGGCTTCATCGCCGTCCGCTACGGCGAGCGGGCGAAAGACGTCCTCGCCAATAACTTCGCGTTCGTCGGACTCGGGCTCGCGGTGCTGGTCGTACTCTTCTTCGTCGTGCGCGCGCTCATGAAGAGGAGACGGAGGGCGACGGAGGCGGTCGCCGACGAGGCGACGCGCGGGGGCGGCGACGGGGTGGGCATCTAGACTTTAGGAGTTGTTAGTTACGGAGTCGTTGCGCGACGCGGCGGCGCGGCCGTTGCCGTTGCGCGCGGGCTTCAGGTTGAACTTGCGCGCCTCGCCGAGACTGCTGACGCCGTGCTCGCGCAGGAGTTCGAGCAGGCGTAGGAAGACTTCGGCCGTGGCGCGCGCGTCGGCGGCGGCGCGGTGGCGGCACAGCAGCGGGACGCTGAAGTGTTCGGCGAGCGTGGGCAGGCGGTGGTTGACGAGTCCGGGGACGACGCGGCGCGAGAGCGGGACGGCGGCCAGATGCGGGTTCGCCATCCGCTTGCGCGGGTAGATGAGCGACAGCTCGTGATTGATGAGGCGCACGTCGAAGGGGAACTCGTCGGCGTCGTGCGCGACGATGACCGCGCCGTCGGCGAACGCGAGCCAGTCGCACGCGACCTCCTCGAAGGGCGGGGCGACGGCGACCATCGCGTCGGTGATGCCGGTCAGGTTACTGATGAAGGCGGGGATGGGCGCGCGCGGGTTGATGAGCGTCTGGTATTCGGCGACGATGCGCCCGCCGCTCAGGCGGTACGCGCCGAGTTCCATGACGCGCGCGGGCGGCGCTTTCGACCCCGTCGCCTCGACGTCGACGACGACGTAGTCGGTCGCGTCGAGCGCGCGGCAGTCGTCGTCCTCGCAGAGAAGCTCGACCTCGTGCGTGCCGTCGTCGGAGACGCGCACGCGCCAGTCTTCGCTGACCAACTCGGAGACGAGCGAGGCGGCCGACTGCGGGTCTAAATCCTGAAGCTGCAAAACCTCTTCGGCGACACTGACGGCCGTCGCGCGCCCGCCGCTCGCGCGCAGGAGCGCGACCGTCTCTCTGACGCGCGGGCAGTCGGAGATGAGTGCGCGTTGATTTTGCACGGTGCGCGATTGTAGCACGCCGCGCCCGCGCGTTACGATTCTTTTCCGGAGGTCGGGCTTAAGATGAAAGCGGAGGAAGTCCTCGAAAGATTCCGGCGCACTGGCGCGCTGCTCGAAGGCCACTTCGTCCTGTCGAGCGGGCTGCACAGCGCGGTCTACCTGCAATGCGCGCTCGTCCTGCAACACCCTTCGGAGGCCGAGGCGCTCGCGCGCGCGTTGGCGGAGGCGACCGAGCAACACGAAGTCGAGACGGTCACCGCGCCCGCCATCGGCGGCATCGTCATCGGCTGGGAGGTGGCGCGCGCGCGCGGCGTGCGCTCAATTTGGACGGAGCGCGACGCGGAAGGGAGCATGACCTTGCGTCGCGGCTTCTCAGTCCGCGAGGGCGAACGGGTGCTAGTCGTCGAGGACGTGATAACGACGGGCGGCTCGACGCGCGAGGCCATCCGTGCGCTCGAAGCGGCGGGGGCGCGCGTCGTCGCGGCCGGCTCAATCATCGACCGCTCGGGCGGACGCGCC
>DASUNL010000613.1:0-12738 GCA_036277175.1 Pyrinomonadaceae bacterium
GGGTCGGCGGCCCCCGAGATCACGCTCCAGGACTGCGCGATCGAGTCGATGCGGCAGGCGTCGTTGGTGGCCGAGCCGAGCGGCGTCCCGTCGTCGAAGTAGGCGCGTCGATACCAGTCGCCGTCCCAAGCGTTCTTCTCAAGCGCGTCTTTCAAACGCGGCACGTGCGCGCGGTAGCTTTCCGCGCGCTTCGAGTCCTTGCGCTCCTCGCTGAATCGTGCGAAGGACTGAAGCGTCGTGTGCAGAAACCAGCCGACCCAGACGCTCTCGCCGCGCCCGCCGTGGCCGACTCGATTCATGCCGTCGTTCCAGTCGCCCGAACCCATCAGGGGCAGCCCGTGCGCTCCGACTTTCAGACTCCGGTCGAGCGCACGCGCGCAGTGCTCGTAGATGGTGGCCGACTCCGTCGAGACGGTCGGCACGGTGTAAGCCTCGTCAACTCCCTCTTCGAGCGCGGGCGCTTCGATGAAGGGGACGATTTCGTCTAACACCGCGCGGTCGCCCGTCACGGAGACGTAGAAGCTCGCGACGTAAGGAAGCCACAGCAGGTCGTCTGAGAATCGCGTCCTCACGCCTCTTCCGGTCGGCGGATGCCACCAGTGCTGCACGTCGCCCTCTTTGAACTGTCGCCCGGCGGCGCGGACAATTTGCGCGCGCGCAAGGTCGGGGCGCGTGTAGACGAGCGCCATCACGTCTTGCAGCTGGTCGCGGAAGCCGTAGGCCCCGCCCGACTGGTAGAAGGCCGAGCGCGAGAGCACGCGGCAGGCGAGCGTCTGGTAGACGAGCCAGCGATTGAGAATCGTGTCCATCGCCGGGTCGGGCGTGCGCACCTTGACGCGGTCGAGCACGGAGTCCCAGTGCGAGAGGACGTGCTCGAACGCCTCGTTGACCGCGCCCGGACGGCGGAAACGCTCGACGACCGCACGCGCCTCCTCGACCGACTCGCCCTGCCCCAACAGAAAGACCAACTCGCGCGCCTCGCCGGGCGCAAGCTCGACCGTCGTCTGCAAGGCCGCGCAGGGGTCGAGGCCCGCGCCGACGCGCCCCGAAAGGTGCGTGCGCCGCAGAGCGCGCGGCGCGGTCATCTGCCCGTTGCGCCCGATGAACTCCTTGCGGTCGCACGTCAGCGTGCGCTCCGGCGCGCTCACGTCGGCGAAGGCGACGCGCGTCGCGAACTCGTTGTTGTAGGCGTTGCGCGCGAGAATCGCGCCCGTCCGCTTGTCTATCTCGGTGACGACGTGCGGGGCCGACGCGCCGCGCGTCACTCCGAGCACGAGTTCTGCGTAGCTCGTCACGCTCAAGCGCCTGCGCCTGTCGGTGCGATTGCGTAGACGCAGGACGGAGATTTTGACGGGCGCGTCCGAGGGGACGAATTGCAGAAGCTCCTGCGAGAAGCCGTGGCTCGTGTGCTCGAAGACCGTGTAGCCCTGTCCGTGGCGGACGACGTAAGGCTCCGTCTCGCGCACGGGCAAAGGCGTCGTCGTCCAAATCGTGCCCGTGTCTTCGTCGCGCAGGTAGATGCACTCGCCGGCGGGGTCTGTGACGGCGTCGTTCGACCAAGGCGTCAAACGGTTCTCGCGACTGTTCACAGACCAAGTGTAACCCGCGCCCGTCTCCGTCACTTGGAAGCCGAAGTCGCGCTCGTTGGCGACGACGTTCGTCCAAGGCGCGGGCGTCCACTGCCCTTCGCCGAGGACGATGACGTACTCGCGCCCGCCGTAGTTGAAACCGCCGAGGCCGTTGAAGAAGGTCAGCTCCGGCGTCGCGACGCCGGGCTCCGGGTAGGTGCGCGAGGGCTGACGCGGCACGAAGCGCGGCGGCTGCTCGTCCTCTATCTCGCGGCTCACGAGTTGTTCGGCGAGCGTGCCGCGCTCGGTGACGATGACGACGCGCGCGACCGCGTGGAGCAGGATGCGATCTTCGTCGGGCATCAGGTCGGAGCGTCGCAGGTAGACGCCGCCCGGCTTGTCCTGAAGCGCCGCCTGCCCGCTCGTGCGGACGAGCATCTGTATCTCGTCCTGCAACGACTGTGCGTAGCTCGTCGGGTGGTCGTTTAAGATGACGAGGTCAATCTGCAAGCCCTTCAGGCGCAGGTACTCGTGGCCGCGCAGGATTTGCCTGACCATGTTGAGGTCTTCGGAGCGACCGAGGCGGACGAGAACGATCGGCAGGTCGCCGCCGATGCCGTAGGGCCAGAGTCCCGTCTGCGTCTTCGTGTTCATCGAGAGCACGTGCGGGCGCGGGCGCAAGGAAGGGTCGGAGTAGAGGACGCGGCCCGCGAGACGCTGGAAGAGGTGCGCCTCCTCGGGGTCGAGTCGCAGGTGTCGCATCGCGACCTGCGCGTTCGTCCACGCGAACTGCGCGACGCGCCCGAAGATGGAGGCGTCGTGATACTTGTCGGCCAGCTCAAGCGCCTGCTCGCGCGACTCGGCGACGGCCGTCGTAAAAGTCAGGCGCACGCGCTGGCCGGGCAGGAGGCGCACGCGGCGACGAAGGCTAAAGACCGGGTCGAGCACCGCGCCGACGGTATTCGAGAGCGGTCGCTCCTCGATGATGGCGAGCGGGTTCGCGGGCGTGTGGCCGCGCCCGAGGAAGCGGCTGCGGTCTGTCTCGTACTGCGTCGCGCCCACGGTCTCGCCCTCGGCGGCGACGACGTGGACGGCGTAGACAGGCTTCTCCTTCGACGAGCGCGGCCGACGCCGTGCGATGAGCGCGTTGGCGGCCGCGACGAACTCGGTCTCGATGAAGAGATTGCTAAACGCCGGGTGCGCCACGTCGGCCGCCTGCGGCGCGAGCACGACTTCCGCGTAGCTCGTCACCTCAATCTCACGCGCGCGCGAGGTGCGGTTCGTCAAAGTCACGCGACGCACCTCGGCGTTGTCCTCGGGCGAGACGATAATCTCGGTGTGTGTGAGTACGCCGCCGTCGTTGCGCTCGATGTCGACCTTGTCCTCGGCGAGCGTGACCTCGTAGGAAGTGGGACGACCGCGTAGAGGCTGTCGGCCGACCGACCAGACCGAGTCGGCGCGCACGTCACGGACGTAGATGAACGCGCCGTAGTTGTCGCGCGTCACGTCCTCGCGCCAGCGCGTGACGGCGACGGGGCCGCACGCCGAGTAGCCCGCGCCGGCGGTCGTCACCATCACGGAGTAAGTGCCGTTCGAGAGCAGTTGGACGCGCGGCGTCGGAAGGCTTGCGGTGTCGTAGACGCGCGGGCTGAATTCCGTGACGCTGCGGACGACGCGGCCCGACATCACCTCCTCGGCGCGCGGGTGCGCGACCCTCACGCCGCTCGGGATGCGCTCCTGAAGCAGCAGCTCCGTCGCCTGCACGAGCGGGTCGGCGTGGAAACGCTCCTGCATCGCGTTCGCGTTGATGACGTTGTCGAGCGCGACGAGCCCCATGCCCTGATGGTGCGCCATGAAGGCGCGAACCATGACGCGCTTCTCCCCCTGCGGCACGCGCGCGGGCGTGTAGTCGATTGACTCGTAGAAGCCGTAGAGCGCGTAAGCGCCCTCGCGCGTGAGACGGCGCAGGTTCTCCATGGCGCGGCGCGGCGCGACCTGCGCGGCGAGGAGCGTCGCGTATGGTGCGACGACGAGGTCGTCGGCGAGTCCGCGTTTTAAGCCGAGGCCGGGCACGCCGAACGGGCCGTACTGGTAATGGAGGTGGAGGTCGCGCGCGTTGTAGGCCGACTCCGAGATGCCCCACGGCACGCCGCGCTCCGCGCCGTACTCTATCTGGCGTGCGACGGCCGCGCGGTGCGTCTGGTCGAGCAGAGTCCCGGCGTAGCTCCGCATGACGAGCACCGGCATCAGGTACTCGAACATCGTCGCCGTCCAAGAAATGAGCGCGCGGCTGCGCTCGACGGGCGCGAGTTGTCGGCCCAGACGGAACCAGTGTTCCTGCGGCACGTCGCCCTTGGCGATGGCCGCGAAGCTGGCGAGGCGCGATTCCGAAGCGAGCAGGTCGAAGAAGGAGTTGTCGGCGCGACCGGCCGAGACGTTGTGGCCGATGTGAAAGACCTTGCGCTCGGGGTCGAGCAGAGAGTCGAAGTCCATCTCCTCGAAGAAACGGCCCGCCGCGCCCGCCAAGCGTGAGAGACGCGACGCGAACTCGCGCGCGCCCTCGGCGGCCGATTCGAGACGCGAAGCGAAATCGCGCAGACCTTCGAGCGTCGCCCGCGCCCCTTGCGCGTCCGCCCCTTCTCCGCGCTCGACCTCGCCCGCGAGCGCGGCCGCCTCCGTCAGAGCCGTGTCGTAAGCGTCGGCCATCTCGGCGACGCCGCAGACCCGTTCGAGCCGCTCGACGAGCCGCCCCCAACTCTCGCCGAGCGCGCCGGGTAAGCTCAGTTCGAGCGCGCCCACGCTCCCGGCGCGAGCGACGGCCCAAGGGGCGAAGGTCTGTTGGTCGCGTCGAAATGCACCGACCTGACGGTGCAGCGCGCTCGTCCAGAAACTCACCTCCGCGAAGTTCTCTTCGCCGTACTCCTGCGCGAGCGTCTCGACGATGTCCTCGACGACTTCGGCGCGTCTGTCAAGCCGGTCGAACATGTCGGCCCAAGCAGACAGCGTCCGAGGCGTCTCGCCCCGTGCGATCTCGGCGCACGCCTCGACTTCGTCGCGCAGCTCTTTAATCGAGACGGCTTCGGTGCGCTGCCGCGCCGCGCCGAGGCGGCCGACCTCCTCGCCGAGCATCGCCAGCGTGTCCGAGAGTCCCGCGAGCGTGTGCGCACCGAAGAGCGCGCGGTCGTGAAGCTCGATGCACGATTGGCGCAGGGCGATGAGGTGGCCCGCGAGGTTGCCGCTATCGACGGTCGAGACGTACTGCGGCGCGAGCGGCTCAAGCGTGCGCGTGTCGTACCAGTTGAAGAAGTGACCCCGGAAACGCTGCATGCGTTCGAGCGTGGCGAAGGTGCGCTCCAGTCGCTCGACCTGTTCGAGCGTGCCGATGTAGCCGAAGTCGTGGGCGGCGACGGTCGAGAGCAAGAGCAGTCCGATGTTGGTCGGCGAAGTCCTGTGCGCGACGACCGGCTGCGGGTCTTCCTGAAAGTTGTCGGGCGGGAGCCAGTTGTCCTCTTCGCCTACGAACTCCTCGAAGAAGCGCCACGTGCTCCGCGCGATGTGTCGCGCCTGCCGCACTTCTTCGGCCGTCAAGACCTCGCGCGCCTCGCGCACGGCCGCGCTCGCCCAATGCGCGACGAGCGGCGAGACGGCCCACAGCGCGAGCAGCGGCGCGGCCGTATTGAATGCCTCGGGCCGCGCGAAGGCGACGGCCGCGCCGACCGCCGCGACGACCAGCTCGGTCGGCCACATGTAGCCGAAGAGTCCCGCGAGACTGCGCGCCGCTCTCTTCTCTGCCTGCGCCGCCGTCATCCATTCGAGCAGACGCCGGTGCGAGACGAGCTTGCGGTAGAGCGTGCGCGCGACGGCGTCCGTCATCAGGTAGGCCTGATGCGCGAGGAAGGTGACGGTCAGAAAGACTTGCGCGGTGTGCTTCCGCGCGTCGCCCCAGACGCTCCAGAAGTGGCTCGTCCAAGGCACGCCGCGCGGGTGATGAAGGAGCGCGGTCGTGACGTGTGCGTAGACGGGGAACGCGAGCATCACCAGCACGAAGAGCGACCACAGCGCCGCGCTTCCGGGCAGAAGCGACCACGCGAACGCGAGCCAGACGACGACCGACGGCGCGACGAGGCTGCGGCGCAGGTTGTCTAAAATCTTCCAGCGCGCGATGACGGGCAGGCGGTTGCGGCGCGTGCCGCCGCGCGCGTCGGGGACGACGGGCAGAAGCCAGCGCGCTATCTGCCAGTCGCCGCGCGTCCAACGGTGCTGGCGTTTGGCAAAGGCGTCGTAGCGCGCCGGGTAGTCGTCGAGCATCTCGATGTCGCTGACGAGCGCGCAGCGCGCGAACAGTCCCTCGAAGAGGTCGTGACTCAGCAGACAGTTTTCGGGGACGCGGCCCGAGAGCGCGCGCTCGAAGGCGTCGACGTCGTAGAGACCTTTGCCCGTGAAGCTCCCCTCGGCGAAGAGGTCTTGGTAGACGTCCGACGCGGCGGTCGTGTAGGGGTCGAAGCCCGTGTTGCCGGAGAAGACGCGCGCGAAGCGCGAGCGCGAGGCGGATTCGAGCGTGATGCTGACGCGCGGCTGAAGGATTGCGTAGCCGCGCGTGACGCGGTCGGCCTGCTCGTCGAAGTGCGGGCGATTCAAGGGGTGCGTCATCACGCCGACGAGCTTGCGCGCGGCGTCGCGCGGCAACTGCGTGTCGGAGTCGAGCGTGACGACGTAGCGCACGCGGGCCATCGTCTCTGCGTCAGCCGTGGCGACGACGAACGTCGTGTCTCGCGCGCCGCGCAAGAGGCGGTTGAACTCTTGCAGCTTGCCGCGCTTGCGCTCCCAACCCATCCAACGGCCTTCGCCCTCGTTCCAGAGGCGTCGGCGCAGAAAGAGGTGAAAGCGCGCGGGGCGGCCCGCCTCGGCGTGGCGCTCGTTGAGCGCGGCGATGCCGTCGAGCGCGGCGTCGAGGATGACGGCGTCGGCGTCCGTCTCTTCTTTCTCGGCGTCGGCGTAGTCGCCGAGCAGTGCGAAGTAGAAACGCTCGTCGCGGTTGGCGAGGAAGTGTACTTCGAGACGTTCGAGCAACTCGGAGACGGCCGCGACGCTCGTGAACATCGTCGGCACGACGACGAACGTCGTCGCTTCTTCGGCGACGCCGCGCGACGTCTCCATGCGCGGCAGAAGTCGCGGCGCGAACAGGTGCGTCACGTCCCAGTTGGTGACGCTCAGCGCCAAGTCGCTGGCCGGAATCAAAGAGAGCAAGGCGAGCGCGACTAGCACGGGCACACTCGCGCCCGCCAAATAGGCGAGCAGGACGAGCGCGGCGACGAGCCAAGCGGTGAGCAGGCCGACCGTGCCGAGGTAAAAGAGCGTCGGGCGCGCGAGCACGGCGCGGCGGACGCTCTCGCGCACGCGGGGGCTGTAGTTGAAATGACGTTCGAGTTGCGCAAGGCCGTCGTCGATGAGGAAGAAGCCGACGTGCGCGCGCGCCTCTTCGCCCGCCCCTTCCCTCTTCGCGGCGGCGGCGAGTTGGACGGCCTCGCGCGCGACTTCTAGCTCGTCCGTGCGCGTGCGCTTGGCGATGCGCTCGACGACGTGTCGGTAGCGGTCGCGCGTGCGGAAGTCCATCCCCGAGTAGACGCCCGCCGGGTCTTCGCCGAGCAGAGGGTCGACGAGACTCACCGACTCGAAGAAGTCGCGCCAGTCCAAGGTCGAGAGCAGGCGCATCGAGGTGATGATGTTGCCGACGGTGACCTGCGCGGCGGCCTGTCGCTGGTGTTCGAGGTGGACGACCAGCTCGATGCTCTGGCCGCGCTTGCGCAGTTGACGTTCGAGCCAGTCGAAGACGGGCGTCACCGAAGGGTCTTGCTCGCGAAGTCGCTGCGTGAGCTCGACGATGAAGGCGCGGTCGAGGTCTTCGCGTTTGCCGAGCCGGGCCGAGACGAGCGGAATCATCTGCTCGGGCTGGCGTCCGGCGAGTTCGAGAATCTTGTCGGAGAGGCGGTCGGCCGTGTCGCGCTCCTCGCGCGCCGAGACGATGCGCGTCGCGAGTCTGCGCAAGTTCTCGACGAGCGCGAGACGCAGAGAGATGGCTAAGGCCCACAGTTCGCCGATGGTGAGCGGCGCGACCCTTTGGTAGGAGCGGACGAAGCGTTGCATCGTCTGCGACTCAAGTCGGCTGTCGGTGTGCGCGATGATGGCGAGCGCGACGGCGTAGACACGCGGGTAACCCGCGAGGTCGCCGGTCGTGAGTTTCGGCAGCTCGTAGTAGTAGCTCTTCGGGAGGTCTTCGCGAATCTCGCGGAGCTGCTCTTCGACGATGTGGAAGTTATCGACGAGCCACTCGGCGGCGGGCGAGATGGTGTGCTCGCCGCTGATGGCCTCGGCGAGCGTGTTGTAGGCCGAGACGAGGCGGCGGCCGTTCTCTTCGAGGCGCGGGAGGAGTTTACGACCGCGCCGTGGCGTGCGCGAGATTTCGTGCTCGGCGGCGAGCGTGGCGGCGAACTGTTCGAGCCGCTCGACGCTGTACAACTCGGCGCGAATCGGCTCCTCGTCGCGCGCCTCCGGCCCACGACCGAGCCACGACGAAAGTGCTGCCCGGAGTCCGCTCATAGCTCATCCACGCGGTGAGGTGAATTATCCGGGCAAGGATAACACGAGAAGGGCGCGCGCCGCGTCCGGGGTTCGGCCGGCGCGCTCGTGTGCGGCTTTGATAGACGTTGCGGACTTGTCAGTCGAGCACGCGCACCGCCTGTCCGACGGCGAGGCGGCCAGTCCGTATGACGCGCGCGTAGAGGCGCGACTCGCCGGGGTGTTGCTTCTGCGCGACGCGGCCGAAGTCGCGCCCCGCGAACGACGGCGCGATGGTCTTGCAGGGCGTCGTGTAGCTGCTTATCTCGACGATGACCTCGTCGCCGAGCGCGAGCCTTCGGCCCGGCGCGAGCGCGCCCCAGTCGAGACCCTCGACCGTCACGTTCTCGCCGATTGAGCCGGGGAAGATGGGGTGGCCCTCGGCCTGTAGCTCACGTATCAGTTCGAGCGAGAAGAGGCAGAGCGCGCGCTCCGGCCCGCCGTGAAACTTTGGGTGCGCGACGCGGTCGCCTTCGAGGCCCGTCGGCGTCAGAAGCGCGTCTGGCACGGGCGTCTTCGGCACGCCGCCCTGCGAACAGTTGAGTTGGTGTATGCGTCCTTCCATCGGTTTAATTCAGCACTCAGCAGTCAGCGTTCAGCGTTCAGCGCACGGCGTCCGCCGCCTTTCGGACGGCAGCCGTGAATTAACATGTTGTCTCATCGAATCAACTCGTTATTTGGTTCGCTCTAACGAAAGCTGACTGCTGAGTGCTGAATGCTGACCGCTTCTCTTCACTTCCTCCTGCGGTTGCTCGTCGCCGCGCCGGCGTGGCGGTCGGTGAGGTTCGAGGCATCGCGCGCCTGCTGCGGAGCGGCCGCACCCTGCTTGCGCGGGTTCTCGGCCTCGCGCGCGGCCTTCGTCTTCTTGTCCTTGTTGCGCCCGTCCTTCTTCCGCCTCTCCTTGTCGGACATTTCTCTCCCCCTTCGGTCTGTGTTTCGGTGTAGAGATTGCTAAGACCCCAATGCTACTCACGCCGCGCGAATTGTCAAAAGGTTTCATCACGAGCGGCCGCGCAAGAAGACGCGCGCGCGGGCGTTCTTTTGAAGCCGGGACGAGCGTCTCGGAGGAAATTTCAAGGCGGAAAGAAAAAGTGCTTGACAATACAAAGTACTTGCCTTATACATGTGGCGCGCCGCCCCGAGGGGTGTGCGCCGTGTTAGAAGGATTGACGATTTCGATGTTGACGTATCCGAAACACATAAGAGGCGCGCGCGCGATGCGCCCCGCCGCCGCCGACGCGGCGACGCGGTGGCAGCCGTCCGCACGCGGAGGGCGCGCGACCTTAGCGCAGACCTTTGGCCTGATTAGAGTGGGCTTCTGCCCCGTCGTCGGTCGCCCCGATAGCCGGCCCGTCGTCGGCCTCGCGGGCCTGCGTCAACAGTTGAATAGCGGTCGCAGCCAGACTTAATTTGCGGGAGCGAGAGCGTTCCCGCTCTCGTTACCCGAAAGCCAAGAGTAACCGTAGAGCGGGTAAATGCTTCCTCCCGGAGGCGTTTACCCGCTCTTTCTTTTTTGACAACTCGGACGAGTCGCGGCCCACACGGGCCGCGACCCAACTGACCCGCCCCGGCGCGCGGCAAGGCGCGCGGACCGGCGGCCGGTGCGCGCGCAAGCGACGCGCGCCCGACAAGTGATGTTTGATAATCGAAGTACTTTGTGAGCGTTGAAGGCAGAAGTCCACCTGCGGCCTTCTGCCTTCAACGACATTTTTCTTTCGGAGAGTTTCGCATCAGAGGCCCGTGTGGACGGGCAGCGGCCTGTAAAGTCGTCGCTTTCGAGCAAGGAGGTTCGACTCCTCCCTGATGCACTTCGACGATTGATGGAAGGCTAGACTAAACGGTAAGTCAGCAGTCTCGAAAACTGCCGCGCGCCCACGGTGGCGCTTGTGAGTTCAAATCTCACGCCTTCCTTCCGCAACGGAGGCGTCGCCTAAAGGTATGGCAGCGGCGTGCTAAGTCGCTGGGCGTCAGTCCCGTGTGAGTTCGAGTCTCACCGCCTCCTTTTCAAGGACCCGTAGCTCAGCGGAAATTGAGAGCGCAACCGTGCGAAGGTTGAGGACGCGCGTTCAAATCGCGCCGGGTTCATCTTAAAAGTTCTCACGCCGGCGTGGCCCAACGGGCAGAGGCGTCTGTCTTAGAAACAGAAAGTTGGGGGTTCGACTCCCTCCGCCGGCATCAGTTTGGGGGCGTAGCATAAACGGCAAATGCAGCGGGGTCCAATCCCGTGCTCCTGTCAGAGGGACTCATGCCTGTTCAAATCGGGCCGCCCCTGCCAACCTCTCGCGCCGCACCTCCGCGGGGATGTATGCAAATGGACAAAGCGGCTTGTCCTTCAAACAAGCGCCCGAAGGGCTTTGCGGGTTCGAGCCCCGCCATCCCTACCAAATTTCTCTCAGTCGCGGTGGCGTTCGTCTACCGGGGAAGACCTCCGCCCGTGAAGCGGACGAAGCGAGTTCGAGTCTCGCACGCCACCCTCACAAAACTCTTTCCCCCTCCGACACTCTTTCGGTGCGTTCGTTTAGTCAGGCCGAAGACCCTGCATTGTCAATGCAGTGAACGTGGGTTCAAATCCCACACGCACCGTCAACGCACAAGCCTCCGTAGCTCAAACGCGCAGAGCGGTGGATTCTTACTCCATCAGGTCTGAGTTCAAGTCTCAGCGGGGGCATCAAATCCGGGGCGTGGTGTAACGCAAGCATCCGAGTCTTGGGCACTCGTGGCGATAGTTCAATTCTATCCGCCCCGACCACTTCAAACATGCGGACGTAGCTCAGAGGGCTTCAGAGTGCCGGCCTGCCATGCCGGAGACGCGGGTTCGATTCCCGCCGTTCGCTCCAACCTTCACACGCGGGCGGTTAGCTTAACGGAACTTGAAAAGCGGGTCGCTTCGAACGACTCAGATGCGGGTTCGACTCCTGCACCGCCCTTCTCCTTACCCACGCGGGAGTGATGTAAACGGCAACATCCGAGTCTTCCAAACTCGTCTTGAGGGTTCGAGTCCCTTCTCCCGTTCCAATCCGCGCGCGTAGCCAAGCTGGACAAGGCGTCGGTCTGCAAAACCGTTCAATCACCGGTTCAAATCCGGTCGCGCGCTTCGCGACGCAGCGCCCTGCGTCAATTTTCTCTTCCACGCACGTTCAAGATTTGCGGGCGGGCCACGCCGTCCGGGAAAGGGGCAGCAATGGACACGCAACTTTTGCGAAAGAGGTTTGCACTCGTCGGCGCGCGCGTGAAGGTCAGCCGCCTCGACTCGGGCCGCGCGCGCGCCGGCATCGACATCCGACGCGACGAGGAGGGCGAGTTCTTCGACATCCGCCTCGGCCTCGAAGAGCGCGTCGAGTATGAGGTCATCGACGCGCAGCCGCGCCTGCGTCACCTGCTTCTGATGGCGCGCGGCGGCGACTTCAAAGAGAAGTTCCTCTGCGGCCACGACGAGCGCCACTGGTTCGTCAGCGCCATCCCTTACGCGCACGTTTCGAGCGTCACGGAGGCGATGTGGGCGCTTCAGCCCTTCGAGGTGCGGCAGCGCGTGCGCCGCCGCGTCAAGCGCGTGAAGATGCGCCTGCGCCGCCGCAACAAGGCTTTCGTCCGGCAGGGCGAGTGGTTCTTCGTCCCGGCCGAGGCCGGTGAGACGACGCGCCCGACGCTTCTGCTTCGGAACGTTCCGCTTCGGCGCGACGACCAGAGCAAGCCGCACGTCTGCGAGGAGATGTGCATCGCGACGGAGTCGGCGCGCGCGTGCGACGAGTACCCGAACGGCGTCTCTGAGGCCGACTACCAACTGCTTTTGCGGGTCAACCCGCTCGCACGGAAATGGGACTGGAAGCCGCTTAAGCGTCGCCAGCTCACATACGTGCGCGGGCGCGTCTCGCACCCCGACCACAAGACGATTACGCTGCACGGATGGCACAGGGCGCTCCTCAACACGGAGCACGCCGCGCCCGAGCCGGCGCTCGAACGTGTCGTCTTCTACGACTGACAACGACTCGCGAGCGGAGATCGCGCCTGCGTTTTCCTCACCCCGCTCGCAGACCCTTTGACCCGGCGGAGGGCCGTACGTTGCGGCCTCCGCCCGCCCGGACGGAAATTTACAGAAAGGAGGTGGCGCGTGATGCCGCTCGACGGAAGGGTTCTGCTTCTCAATTTTTCATACGAGCCGCTCGGCACGGTCGGCGTGGCGCGTGCGATGTGTCTCGTCTTTCGCGGCGCGGTCTCGGTCGAGGAGTTCGACGGCGAGCGTGTGCTGCGGTCGCCGCGCGCCGAGTTTCGCGTGCCGAGCGTCGTTCGCCTGCGCCGCTACGTGAACGTGCGCCGACGCCGTCAGGCTTCGGGCATGAAGCGTCTGCGCATCTTCGTGCGCGACCGCTTCCGCTGCCAGTACTGCGGGCTGCGCAAGGATGCGTCGGAGCTGACGCTCGACCACATCATGCCGCGTTCGCGTCGCGGCCAGTCGGTTCCCGAAAACCTCGTGGCCGCATGCGTCGCGTGCAACACGCGCAAGGGCGGCCGCACGCCGCAGGAGGCGCGCATGCCGCTGCTCACGCCGCAGCGCGCG
>DASUNL010000614.1:0-15314 GCA_036277175.1 Pyrinomonadaceae bacterium
AGTGACGAGTGACGAGTGACGAGCGAGCACTCAGCGTTCAGCGGTCAGCTTTCAGCTTTGATAGTGCGGACGAGAGAAGGCGCGGAGTTTGCGGGAGCAGTCAGGCGCGCAGTCAGGCACGCAGCGGACGGTCGTGGGCTGATGGCTGAACGCTGACTGCTGACTGCTCTCCCGTCACCCGTCACTCGTCACTGCTTTATTGTCCGAGCACTTGCACTTCGGCGAGGCCGAGGTAGTTCGTGCCCGCGAGTTGTATGCGGACGTAGCGGGCGGTGCGGTTGACGAGCTGCCCGTGCGAGATGTTGACGCCGCCGGGGACGTGGTAGCTCGTCACGCCGGGTTGCGCGAGCGTGGCCGCGAGGTCTTGCGACGTGAAGGGCGCGTCGGAGAAGAGGATGTAGAAGTTCGAGAGACGTTCGCCGCAGCAGTCGGTGCGGTTCCAGATTTTAATCGAGTCGACCTGCCGCACCGCGCCGAGGTCGACCTGCCACCACGCCTGCGCCTCGCTGTTGGTGTGGGCCATCGAGCCGACGAAGAAGTTGCCCGACGTGTTGCCGTCGACGGCGTTCGAGGCGGCGGTCGGGATGCTGTAGGCGAGCGTGGAGGACTGCGTCGCCGCACCGCCGAGCGCGACGTTCACGGGCTGCGTGAGCGGACGGCCGATGACTTCGACCTCGGCGAGCGAAAGATAGTTCGTCCCCGCGAGTTGCACGCGGACGTAGCGACCCGGACGGTTGACGTTAACCGTCGTCGGCCGTCCCGCCTGTCCAGAGGTGTGGAAGGCGGAGACGCCGGGCTGCGCGAGCGTGGCCGTTAAGTCCGTCGAGGCGAAGGGCACGTCGGAGACGAGGACGTAGAAGTTCGACAGGCGGTCTGCGCAGCAGTCCGTCCGATTCCAGACGCGCACGGTGTCGAGCTGTCGCGTCGCGCCCAAGTCGACTTGCCACCACGGCCGCGCCTCTTGGAGCGTCGCGGAGACGGAGTTGTGCGCCCAGTCGCCGACGGTGTCGCCGTCGACGGCGCGCGCCGCCGAGCCGCCGAAGCCGGTCGAGGCTTGCGTCGCCGCGCGTCCGAGCGCGAGGTTCGAGGCTCCTGCGGGCGCGATAAATTGGCCGACGATTTCGACCTCGGCGAGCGAGAGATGGTTCGTGCCGGAGAGCTGGATGCGGACGTAGCGGCCCGTGCGAAAGATGACGCGCTGCGTCGAGCGTCCGGTTAGGGGGACGTGGAAGGCGGAGACGCCGGGCTGCGCGAGCGTGGCCGCGAGGTCGTTCGAGACGAAAGGCACGTCCGAGACGATGATGTAGAAGTTCGAGAGGCGGTCTGCGCAGCAGTCGGTGCGATTCCAGACGCGGATGCTGTCGATTTGCGCCGACGCGCCGAGGTCGACCTGCCACCACGGCCGCGTCTCTCGGAGCGTGGCCGTCACGGAGTTGTGCGCCCAGTCGCCGTCGGTGTTGCCGTCCGTGGCGCGTGAGGCGACGCCGCCGGAAGTGGTCGAAGACTGCGAGGCGGCCTTACCGACCGCGAGGTTCGTGGCGATGGCGGCCGTGAAGTTGGCGTCGGCGTAGTTGGCCGCGAGGTCTTCGTATATGCGCGAGTGGGGCGCGAAGCTGAAGGGGCCGTCGGGCGCGATGAAGTAGTCGCCTAAGGCGGGGACGCGGAAAGAGTAGCGCCCGTCCGAATCGGTCGTCGTCGTCGCTTCCTGCGCGCCCGCGAGCGAGACGGGAAGACCGGCGACGCCCGCGCCGCCTTGAGTCACGCGGCCCGCAATCGTGTAGGAGTTGAGCGTCGCCGTGAAGTCGGCGGTCTGGTCGGACGTGAGATTGGCGAGCGCGCGGCTTGCCGGCGCGAAGGTGTAGTGGGCCTTCGACGGCGTGACCGTGTAGCTGCCGCCGTGGGGGAGCGCGTCGAAGATGTAACGCCCGTCGGCGTCGGTCGTGGCCGTGCGCGTCTGCGAGCCGGTGAGCGTGAGCAAGACGCCCGCGAGCGGAGAGCCCGTCGTGTCGGCGACGCGCCCCGTGACGTCGACGGGCGCGTTCCGGAGCGTGAAGTTGACGGTGCGGTCTGAGGCGGGCGTCGTGACGTTGGTGCTCGCAGGGTCGAGTACTTTATTGACTGGCGGCGCGGGCGTGACGACGTAGACGCCGGCCGTGGGCAGGTTCGAGAAGCGGTAGTGACCTTCCGAGTCGGTCGTCACCGTCACCACTTGCGAGCCCGTCAGCGCGACCGCGAGTCCGGCGACGCCAGCGCCGCCCTCGTTCGTCACGCGGCCCGCGATGGCGAAGGTCTCGACGGGCGCGTTCGACAGGTAACTGGCGAGCGCGGCGCGCGCCGAAGTTATGCACGCCGCGTCGTCGCCGCAGCGGAGGATGCGGTCAGACCAGTAGAAGTGTCCGGCCGCGTCGGGCGGGCGCGCAAGAAGCGACTCGTAACGCGCGCGGACGTGCTGGACGGGGTCTTCGTCGTCGGTCGCGGTGTTGATGACGCGGGTCGTCTGCGCCAGAGAGTCGAGCGTCGTGTAGGTGGAGTTGATGACGTGGAGGCTTTCGACGCTCGACTCGGCCTGTATGCGGTCGGCGTGGGCGACGCACTCGATGTCGTCGAGGATGATGCGGCCCGCGTTGAGGAAGCGGAGCGCCGAGTCGGCGTTGTGACTCCAGCCGTAGAAAGAGCGCTCGACCATCGCGGCGCGCGGGCCGTCGAAGTAGTGACCGGTCGTCTTCAGGTTCGAGACGTTCATGCGCAGGCCCGTGACGTAGATGAGGTCGATGGGCGCGGACGGCGGCTGGTAGCGGAAGGGGATGCTCGCGAGTCCGACGTAGCCGCCCTCGTCGAGGAAGACGTCGCGGAAGACGGCCTCGCGGCGCGGCGAGTCGGGCGTCGGCGGCGCGGCGTTGCCGATGCCGACCCACCCGAAGGGCGCGCCGAAATTCATCTTGCTGAAGATTTCGGCGCGCTGGCCGTAGTCGAGAAACGTCGTGTTGGAGACGTGGATGCCCTTCCACTGGAGGTTCTGGACGAGCGGCGAGTAGTAGCCGCTGCTCGCGGCGCAACCTAAGAAGACGCTCTGCTCGATGCGCAGGCGCGAGCGCAGCGCGCCGACGATTGAGCCGCCGTCGGTGTGGCTGCTCAGGCCGTAGAACTCGCAGTGGTGCACCGTCGCCTCGCCGATGTTGTTGAGCGCGAGCGTCGTCAGAGAGTCAATCGCCACGTTGGGCGTGCCGACGAACGCGATGTCGTGAATGAGGAAGTTTTGCAGCCCGACGATGCCGATGGTGAACTGCGTCCCGGTCTTCGGGCGGAACTCGGATTGGAGGTCGAGTCCGCGCGACTGCTCGCTGCCGGACATGTCGGTCGTCGGCGCGGGCGTCGGCGACTCGACGCCCGCGATGGTCACGGACGAGGCGAGGCCCGTGAAGTCTTTGACGACGCGCGTGGCGATGACGTAGCGGCCGGCGGGGACGAAGAGCGTGCCGCCTCCGGCGGCGGCGAGCGCGTCGAGCGCGCTCTGGAGGGCCGGGCCGTCGTCGGTTATGCCGTCGCCCGTCGCGCCGAAGTCGCGGAGGTTCAGTGTCGTCGCGGCCCGCGCGCCGGGCGCGGCGAGGACGAGGAGAAACGCCGCCGCGAAGCAGACGACGACCAGACGCTTGAGTGAATTTTGAAAGTTCAACTTGTTACCCGCCTGAGGTTTCGCCCGCCGAAGGTTTAGGAGGGGCCGAAGCGCCCGCGATACTCGCCCGACACTATAAACGACTTGACCATCTCGGCGGAAACGTAGTTGCCGCCGTGGTCGCTGAGCTTGCCCAACCAGAAGTTGAAGCCGATGAGCCGTTCGTCGTCGGGCGGGTCGGCGGGGCCGCATCGCATGTAGCCGACATACTGCATGTAGATGAAGGCGCGGTTGAACTCGCGCGCGCGGAAGTCAGGGTCTTCGGCGACTTCGAGGAGCGCCTGCGCGCGCGTGGTCGTCCCGGCCGAGAGGCGCGCGACGAGGGCGTCGCGCTCCGCCGCCGAGAGCGACGCGCCGGTGTTCGCGTTGAGCGCGTCGACGAACTGCGCGGCCGTCATGGTCTGCGGGTAGAGGGCGGTGAACTGCGCGCGCGCGACGAAGGCTTCGAGGAAGGCGCGCTTGTTGGCTTCGAGCCGCTCGCGGAAGTCGGGCCGCCCGTCGATGGCGCCACGGCCGACGTCCTGCCTGTCGCGCAGGAAGGTCGGCATGCGCAGGAGCGGCCCCGTATTGAAGGCGGCCTGATGCGCGCGGTAGACGAAGTAGCCCGTCTCCTGAAACTCGGGCGAGAGGTAGAAGGCGGCCGAGACGTTGACGCGGCGCACCTCGCGGCATGCCTCGCGCCCCGGCTCGGGCAGCGTCTCACACTCGTTCAGTTGGTTCGTCCAGAAGCCGAGGCCCGCCGCGTCGGGCGCGCGGCCGAGGAAGTCGGCGTACTGCTGGCGGACGAAGAAGTCGGGCGCGTCGGTGGGGTTCTCCTGCGCCTCGCTCACGTCGTCGGTAATCTCGACGGCGGCGGTCGCGCGCTCGCCGAGACGCGCGCCGCCGCCCGCCGGGTTCGAGAGGCGGAGCGTGAGCGTCTCGCGGCCTTCGGCGAACGAGTCGTCGGCGACGAGCAGGTCGAACGTCTGGACGGTCTCGCCGGGCGCGAAGGTGAGCGTGCCGAGGGCGGCCGTGAAATCGCAGCGCGCGCGGGCCTTGCCCGACATCGAGGCGCACGATTCGTTCGCGCCGAGTCCGCCGCCGTCGTCGGTCGCGTAATCGACCCTGACGGCCGCGCCCGTCGGGCCGCCGCGCCTGACCGTCACCGTCAGCACGTTCGCGCGCTCGCCGATCGAGTAGAGCGGCGCGCTGAAATCGATGAGGGGGACGGGCGCGGGGTTGACGGTGATGTTGACGGCGTCGGCGTCCGTGTGCGGCCCCGCGACGTTGACGGCCGCCGGGCGGTCGTCGGTCGTCAAGTTCAGGCGCGCCGCGCCGACGAAGCCGGGGGCGGGCAGAAACGACATCCCGTCGAGCGCGGCGTTGATGTCGGCGAGCGTGCCGGTGAAGGTCATCGTCTGGTCGGCGACGCCGTCGCCGGACGCGAACAGGAGGCCCGCGACGCCGTCGAGCGTCAGGCTGCCGCCCGTCGCCGCGAGCGTCACGCGCAGGGACTTCGAGCAGGGGTCGGGGTCGCCGACGGCGACGCGGTTGTTTGTCGCGGCCGAGAAGATGACGGGCGACGCCTCGAAGGTCGTCTGCGCGGCGGGCACGCTGTTGGCGGGCGGGCGGTTCGTCGCGTGCGCGGCGCAGAGGAGCATGGAGGATTCGGCGAGGACGGGCGGCGAGATGGTGTGCTCGCGGTGGCTCGCGTCGAGGAGGACGCCGAACGCGCCCGCGCCGATTTCGGCCAGCACTTGTTTGACCGTCGGCTCGTAAGTTTTATAACGCACGCCCGCGAAGCAGCACGAGTCGAACTGATTGTAGACCTGCATCTGGACGCGCCCCGCCCCTTGCGCGCCCAACAGGTAGAGGCCCGTGTAATCGAGGAAGCTGCCGACGGCGGCCTGCTCCCAATCGACCGCGTCGCGCTGCCCGCATGGGCCTGTGCGCAGGTAGGCGGGCAGCGACCCGGCCACCGGAATCGAGACTTGCACGCGCGGGTCGAGCGCGGCGTACAGAGTCGTCGTCCACCCGCCGCCCGAGATGCCCGTCATCGCGACCTGCGTGTAGCTCGACTCGGAGAGCAAGTGGTTGAGCGAGACGGCCACCGGCTCGACGAAGTACTTGAGCGGGTTTAAGTCGGGCGTCCGGTAGTCGCCGAGTTGGTCGTGCGCGTTGTTGAGCGCGGTGAAGGGGAACGACGGGTGCGAGTTGTTACCCGTCAGAGGCATCTGTAGGACTAGCACGTCGTAGCCGAGTTCGAGGTAGAAGGCGGCGGCGCGCTCGATGCCGTTCGGTTCGAGCGGCGCGGGGATGTCGGGGACGTGGCCCTGCTGGACGATGACTAGGCGGCCGAGCCTCGTCTGCGGGCGCAGGTGGTAGACGACCGAACGCAGCTCGACGGGCGGCACGCTGCGCGGCAGCGGCGCGTCGAGCGTGATGCGGTCGACGCGCGCGAGGTTCTTCAGATTCTTGATGGGACTCGTCACGCCGCGCGCGACCGCGCCCGAGGGCGGAAGCTTCGACGCGGGGAAGCCCTCGTCGCCCCAGACGTAGCGGGCGAGCGCCTCGCGCTTCGACGCGACCTCGGCCGCGTTCGCCATGCCGATGAGCGAGCGGACGCTCGGCTTCGTGTAGGCCGGGTCGATGTCCTTCGAGCAGTCGAGTGCCGGGTTGAACGGGCCGATGACGTTGACGCGCACCGAAGCCGTGTCGGCCAAAGCGCCGCCCGCGCCCGTGTTGCCTTGGTCGCTGACGGTCACTTCGAGCGTCGCCGCGCCGTTGAAGTTCGCGTTGGGCGTGAAACGGAGGCCGTTGAGCGCCGCGTTGACGCTCGCGAGCGTCCCCGAAAAACTCACCAGCGCGTCGTCGCGCCCGTCGCCCACGTTGAAGTGGACGGCGGCCGTCGTCGCCAGAGTTACGCGACCCTGCGTCGCGTTGAGGATGACTTTGACAGCCTTCACGTCGGCGTCCGAGTCCTCGACGTAGACTTGGGTGGCGGAGCGGAGCGAGAAGGTGACGGGAGCGTTCGTCGAAGTTGTCTGCGTGCCGGGGACGTTCGCCGACGGCGCGTCGTTGACGGCCCGCACCGAGAGGACGAACGAGTCGGAGATGGTGCGCCCGTCCGTCGAGGTCGCGGTCAGCGTAATCGTCGCGAAGCCGGACTGGCCGGCCGACGGGCGCAGGGTCAGCGTGCGCGTCGCGCCCGCGCCCGCGACGCTCAGGTGCTCCGAGTCTTCGGGGACGAGCGCCGTGTTCGACGACGCGGCGTTGACCGAGGCGAGGCCGAGCGCGGCGTCGCCGACCTCGAAGGCGAACGCGAGCGTGCCGTCCTCGTCCAAAGTCTTGTCGGCCACGTCCTCAATCATCGGGTGGGCCTCGAACGCGCCGATGTCAACGTCGGCCGTCGCGCCCGCGTCTGCCGCGTCGCCCGTGCGCGCGTGGCCGCGCTGGTCGGTCAGGAAGGCCGCGCCGTCGCGGTCAACGGCGAGCGCGTTTGAGCCACGGTCGAGCGCGGGACTGCCGGGCCGCAGGGCGTGCGTGCGCGTCGGCCCGCCGTTGAAGGCGAGTGGTTCGAGACCGGCGTCGGCGACGCCGACGAGATTCCCTTGCGCGCCGTTCGTCAAACCGCCCGCGCCGCCCACGCCGAAGAGGTTGCTCGCGCTCTCAGGGTCGAGCGCGCCGTGAACGTCGTTGGGGGTGAGCGGGCCGACGGCGAGGCCGGCGAAGTTTCCGGCCACGATGCTGTTGTGAAGCGTCGTCGTGCCCGCGACCGCCGCGATGCCGCCGCCCTCGCCTAGGTCGGCGCGGTTGTTCGTGACGGTCGAGTTGACGAGGCGCACGACGCCCGACGCAGAGTCGTGATGGATGCCGCCGCCGTGGCGCGCGGCGTTGCCGGAGACGGTCGAGTTGTAGAGTTCGAGACGGCCGCCGCGCACGCCGACTCCTCCGCCGTCGCCGCCGATGACGACGTTGCCGACGAAGTTAAGGCCCGACGCGACGACCTCGCCGCCTATGACGAGCAGGCCCGCGCCGCCGTCGACGGCCGCGCCGCGCAAGACCGTCAGGTTCGAGATGGAGACCGCGCCCGAGGCGACGCGGAAGACGCGGCAGACGTTGTTGCCGCTCACGGTCAGACTGCCGCCGGGCGGGCCGCCGATACGGACGCTCTTGTCGATGAAGAGTTCGCCCGTGGCGAGCGTGATGGTGCAGCGGCCGGAGGCGTCGCACGCCGGGTCGTTCGCGGCGAGTTGGAAGTTGATGTCGCCCGCCTCGCACACGTCGGCGATGGCCTGACGCAGCGTGCCCGGCCCGGCGTCCGCGCCGCTCGTCACCGTCACCGACGGCAGACAACCGACCCCGCCTTGGAAGGCGCGCCCCGCAGGCGCGAACGAAGGCGCGAGCGCGAGCGCCGCGAGAAGCAATGCGGCGACGAGCGACACCACGACGAGCCGCGCGCGTCGCGTGGCGATTCCGATGGCCGTCCGTCTCTCCGAAAACTTACCCACTTGTTAAGGTCACTCCCCGGTCACTCGTCTTTCAAAGGTCTTTCACTCAAAGGTCTTTCACTGTCCGAAGCGCGAGCGGTATTCGCCCGACGTGATGAAAGACCTGACCATCTGGGCCGCGACCATGTCGCCGCCGTGTTCGTTGAGCTTCGCGAGCCAGAAGTCGTAGCCCGACAGATCCGTGTTCGGCGGGTCTTCGGGGTTGCGTTGCAGGTAGCCGTAATACTGCATGCGCACGAACGAGGGGCTGCGCTCGCGCGCGGCGAAGAGGGCGTTTTCGACGACGCGACGCAGGGCGCGTTTGCGCGCCGCGAGGTCTGCGCTCGTCGCCGCCGCGCCGAACTCGGCCACGGCTGCGGCGCGCTCGGTCGAAGAAAGCGAGTCGCCCGTGTTCGCGTCGAGCGCGGCGACGAACTCTGCGGGCGTGAGTGTCGCGGGCAGGGCGGCGGCGAACGCGGGGCGCGCGACGAACTCGGCGGCGAACGCATCCTTCCGCGCCGCGAGCAACTGCTCCCAACCCGGCGCGCCGTCCGTCACGCCCGCGCCGACCGCGCGCGCGTCAGGCAAAAACTCTTCGACGCGGCGCGGCGCGCGGCCCAGAGCGGCGCGGTAGAGGCGGTGAACATAAAAGCCCGTCTCGCGGAACTCGGTCGAGAGGAAGAAGGCGGCCGACACCTGCTGACGTTTGAAGTCGACGCATGCGGCGTCCGCGCCGCACGAAGTTATCTCGGCGACCCAGAAGGCGAGGCCCGCCGCGTCGGCCTCGCGGCCGAAGAAGTCGCGGTAGTGCTGGCGGACGAAGAAGACGGGGTCGTCAATCGGGTTCGGGGCGGCGGCCGTGTCGTTTTCGATGACGGTCAGCGTGGCCGTCATGCGCGCGCCCGCCGCCGCGCCCGCGAGGTTCGTGAGTCTCAACGTCAAAGACTCGTTCGGCTCGACGTGCGCGTCGTCGGTGACGAAGACGCTGACGGACTTTGAGGTCTCGCCGGGCGCGAAGACGAGGCGGCCGATGATGGTATCGAGGTCGTGGCCCTGCCGCGCCGAGCCGTCCGAGGCCGAGTAGGAGACCGACGACGCGGTGGAAGTGTCGCCCGCGCGCGTGACGACGAAGACGCCCGCGCCCGCGCCCTCCAAGACGTTGTAGACGGGCGCGCTGAACTCGACGACGGGCGGCGCGGGAGTCGGAGTCGGCGTCGGTTGTTGCTGCGAGGACACGAAGTCGGCCGTGCGGTTGCCCGTCGGCGTCGTGACGCGCGCGGACGGCGGGTCGAAGGTCGCGCCCGTCTTCGACGGCGTCAGCGTGTAGTCGCCGGCCGTCGGCAGGTTCGAGAAGCTGAAGCGACCTTCGGCGTCGGTCGTCGCCGTCACCGCTTGCGAGCCGGTGAGCGCGACCGAGACGCCCGACAACGCGACGCCGCCCGCGCCCGTGACGCGCCCCGTCAGGGCGAAAGTCTCCGTGGGAGCGCCCGCCAGATAACTCGCGAGCGAGGCGCGGCGCGTGGCGACGCACGCCGCGTCGTCGCCGCAGCGGAGAATCTGATTCGTCCAGTAGAAGTGCGCGGCGGCGTCGGGCGCACGCGAGAGCAACGTCTCGTAACGCGCGCGGACGTGCTGGACGGGGTCTTCGTCGTCGGTCGCGGTGTTGATTACTTTCGTGGTGCGCGCGAGGGAGTCGAGGTGCGTGTAAGTTGAGTTGATGACGTGGAGAGTGCCGACGCTCGCCTTCGCGCGGATGCGGTCGGCGTGGGCGACGTACTCGATGTGGTCGAGGATGGCGTCGCCCGTGTTGAGCAGTTGGATGGCCGAGTCGGCGTTGTGACTCCAGCCGTAGTGCGAACGCTCGACCATCACGCCGCGCGCGCCCGAAAGATAGTGGCCGGTCGTCGCCAGATTGGTGACGTTCATGCGAAGGCCGGTGACGTAGATGAGGTCGATGGGCGCGGACGGCGGCTGGTAGAGTTCGGGGATGCTCGACAGGCCGTTGAGACTCCCCTCGTCGAAGAAGACGCTACGCAGCACGGCCTCGCGGCGCGGCGAGTCGGGCGTCGGCGCGGCGGCGTTGCCGACGTTGACCCACGAGTAGGGCGCGCCGAAGTTCATCTTGCTGAACAGCTCCGGCCGCTGCCCGTAGTCGATGAAGATGGTGTCGGTCAGGTGGATGCCCTTCCACTGGAGGTTCTGCACGAGCGGTGAGTAGTAGCCGCTGCTCGCCGTGCAGCCGAGGAAGACGCTCTGCTCGACGCGCAGGCGCGAGCGCGTCGCGCTCACGATTGAGCCGCCGTCGGCGTGCGCGCTCAGGCCGTAGAACTCGCAGTGGCGCACCGTCGCTTCGCCGACGTCGCGCACGGCGAGCGTCACGAGCGCGTCGACGAAGACGCCGGGCGTGCCGACAAACGCGACGTCTTTAATCAGAAACTCTCGCAGCCCGACGACCGAGACGGCGATGCGTCCCACGCCGGTCTTCGGGCGAAACTCCGAGACGAGGTCGAGGCCGCGCGTCAAATGCTGCCCGTCGGACGTCGGCGGCGGCGCGGGCGTGTCGGACTCGACGCCCGCGATGGTCACGGACGCGCCGAGGCCCGTGAAATCTTTTCGCGCCGGTGTGGCGATGACGTAGCGGCCGGCGGGGACGAAGAGCGTGCCGCCTCCGGCGGAAGCTAAGGCGTCGAGCGCGCGTTGCAGGGCCGGGCCGTCGTCGGTCGCGCCGTCGCCCGTCGCGCCGAAGTCGCGGAGGTTGAGGGTGACGGGCGGGGGCGCGGCAGTCGTCGTCGCGGCGCGGACGTGGTAGGCGCAGGCGAAGAGCAGCGCGGCGACGCAGGCCGCGTTGAAGAGACGTTGAGGGAGAGTCGTCCGAGGCAAATGATTTTTCAGTGAATCAGGATCGCGCCTTCGCGGCGGAGCGCGCGCGGCCCTTCGAGAGCCAACGGGGCAAATCCGAGTGCGCGGCGGGCCGTCGGGACGGGGAGGTGGCGGCCGCGTTGTGCGCAAGGGTTCGACGCTTCGCGCCTCTCGGACGCGGGACGCAGAACCTTTGAACTACGTCAATCAAGCTGTCGCCCGTCGTCGGGAATGCGGGCTGCGTGAGTACAAGATTTTAGACGCAGCCTTTGGCGAAAAAGTTCTACCGGCCTTTTATATTTTTTACGCCGACGGGCCTGCGGTGCAAGAATAATCCGGCGTCGTCAAATACTCCACGCGCCGCGCACGCCCGACACTTGAGCCTCACCTACTTAGACGCCTGTGCGCGGCGAAACCCACGCGCATGCGTCTTCTGCCATCTTCGAGTCGTGTGGCATGCAAATCGTCTGCCTTCGAGTCGGCGTCGCGCGCGCCGTCTCGGCGTCGCGGGCATTTGAGACGGGGGCTGGGATGGCGTATCTTGCTGCACGAGGCTTCAAACGAAACGAACAAGCGGGGAGAGCGAGCGCACAGCAGCGCGGGCGCGACGTCGTTCCGAGGGCAAGGGGACAGGCCGAGATGAAGAGCTGTAACCGATGCGGGGTCGCGCTTGAGGACGAGGCCGCGACGCTGTGCGCGCGTTGCGCGGCGGCGGGCGAAGCCGACGCCGCAGT
Organism: Pyrinomonadaceae bacterium; assembly: GCA_036277175.1. Taxonomy (GTDB): domain Bacteria; phylum Acidobacteriota; class Blastocatellia; order Pyrinomonadales; family Pyrinomonadaceae; genus DASQDT01. The sequence continues at coordinate 11,736 of DASUNL010000614.1, forward strand.
CGACGCCGCGATGCCGACGCCCGCGCCCGACGCCGACGCTCCGACGCTCGACGCCGACGCTCCGACGAGCGCGCCCGCTCGCTCCCAGTCGCGTCGGCTCGCGCCGGCCGGGGCGCTCTTCGCGCTGCTCGGACTCGCGCTCTTCGTCTACGTCGTGTGGCGCGCAGGCGTCGGCGAGATTTGGAACGACATCCGCCGCTTGGGCGCGGGCTTCGTCGTCATCATCGCGCTCTCGGGCCTACGGTTCGTCGTCCGCGCGTTCGCGTGGACGCTCTGCTTCGAGCGGCCGCACGCCCTGCGCTTCCGCGATGCGTTTCGCGCCTACCTGACGGGCGACGCCGTCGGCAACGTCCTGCCCCTCGGCATCGTCGTCAGCGAGCCGACGAAGGTTTACTTCGTGCGCGACCGCGTGCCGCTCGTCGCGGCGATGTCGGCCATCGCGGTCGAGAACATCTTCTACAGTCTGTCGGTCGCGCTCTTCGTCTTCTCGGGCGCGGCCGCGCTTTTGCTCCTCGTCCCCGTGACGAGCGGCGTGCGCTGGACGGCGCTCGGCATCCTGTCGGGCGTCGCCGTCGTCATCGCCTTGGGCGTGGCGTTGGCGCGGGCCGAACTGCGCGTGCTGAGCGGGGTGGCCGAAAGGCTCTACGCGCGCGGCGTCGGGCGGAGAGTGTTGGAGACGAGGCGCGTCTCTCTGCGCGCGCTCGAAGACCGCGTCTACGGGTTTTACGCGCGGAGTCGACGGCGCTTCCTGCCCATCCTTCTGCTAGAACTCTCTTTTCACCTGCTCGGCGTGGCCGAGGCTTACGTCACCTTGAGCTTCATCAGCGACGCGCCGCCGACCGTGCTCGCGGCGTTCGTTTTGGAGTCGGTCAACCGCGTCATCAACGTCGTCTTCAAGTTCGTGCCGATGAGGGTCGGCGTGGACGAGGCCGGGACGGGCTGGATTACGAGGTCGCTCCGGCTCGGCACTTCGACCGGCGTCACGCTCGCCATCGTGCGCAAGGCGCGGATGCTCTTCTGGACGGCCATCGGCATCGCCTTCCTCGTCGGGCGCGGGCTGTCGGTGCGCGCTGTGGCGCGCGACGCCGAGCGCGCCATCGCGGAGTCGAAGCTGTCGGTCGTCAACAGCGAATGAGGCATTGATTTTGGCAAGGCCGTTAGAAACAGTGAACGAGGGACGTGAGGCGGTCGCGGTCGGCGGGCGCGCGCGCGGGATGTGGCTCATCTTGGCGCTCGAACGCTACGCGGTCGTCGTCCTAGTCGTGCTCGCGGCGTCGGGCTTCGCCCTGCGTCTGGCGGGAATCGGCGAGGTCGGCTTCGCCGAGGACGAAATCAACAAGCTCGAAGCCGTGCGCGAGTACGCGCGCGGGCGCATCGCGGCCAACGCCGAGCACCCGATGCTGATGAAGACGCTCATCTTCGTCTCGATGAGCGCGGCCGGGGCGTGGAACTCGTTCGCGCCGGAGGCGGCGCGCCTATCGGACGAGGTCGCGCTGCGTCTGCCGAACATCCTCTGCGGCGCGCTCACGGTCTTCCCGCTCTTCCTCCTGACGGCCGCCTTCTTCGGCCGCCGCACGGGGCTCGTCGCCGCCGCGCTCTGGACGTTCGGCATCAACGCCATCACCTACAACCGCGTCGCCAAGGAAGACACGCTGCTCGTCTTCTTCATGCTCTGGGCCTTCTACTTCTACGTCCGCGCCAAGGCGACGAGCGGCTTCGAGGCCCGCGAGAAGAAGCGGAGCTACGTCCTGAGCGGCGTCTCGTTCGGGCTGATGTTCGCGTCGAAGTACTTCCCGCACTACTTCGGCCTCAACATGCTCTATCACCACTACGCCAAACTCCGACGGCGCGAGCCGAACGAGCCGCCCGGCCGGACGCCCGTGCTTTTTTACGTCGTGACGGCCGCGACGTTTCTCGTCGTCAACCCGGCCATCTTGCTGCCGGAGACTTGGCGATACCTGAGCGCCTATTCGAGCGAGAGTCTGCTGACGCACACGGGCTACTTGATGGGCGAGACGCTGTATCCGAACGTGATGTCGGCGACGCCGTTCGGCGGGACGCCCGCTTACTTCTACCTGCTCTTCCTCTTCATCAAAGTTCCGCTGCCGGTCGTCGTGGCGTTGGGCGCGGGGCTTGTGGTGTGCGCGCGTCGCTGGCGCGAGCCGGGGCCGGCCTTCCTGCTCCTGATGTTTCTGCTGTGGGTCTTGCCCTACTCTCTGGTCGGCGCGAAGTGGCTGCGCTACGCGCTCTCGCTGATGCCGTTCGTCTACATGATTGCGGCCGTCGGGGTGGTGGCGACCGTCAAGGCGTGGGCGTCTTGGGCGTCTTCGACGCGCTCGCCGCGTGGGAACTTGGCTTGGTGGGCGACGGGCGCGGCGATGCTCGCGGTGTTCGTCGCCGCGCCCGCGTGGACGGCTTGGAAGAGCCGCCCGCACTACGCGCTCTACACCAACGCGCTCGCCCCGGAGCGGGCCGGCTACTTCTTCCCGCACGACGAGTTCTACGACGCTGGCCTGCGCGAGGCCGTCGAGTACGTCGCCGCGCACGCGCCGCCGGGGGCGACGATTGCGCACGAGACGCCGGGCGTCGTCCGCTACTACCTCGAACGGTTCGGGCGCACAGACCTGCGCTCGCGCATCATCTCCGACCCCGCGTTCGACGCGACCGAGGAACGTGCGCCCGCCTTCTTCATCCTCCAACGCGGGCGCACCTACTTCGAGAACCGCGACGAGCTTGAGTCGATTCGCCGCGCGGGCGTGAAGCGCCACCAAGTCCTCGTGCGCGGCGTGAGCGCGGCCGAAGTCTACTCGAACGCGGCCGTCGGCGAATCGGCCGCCGCGTCGCCCGGCGGCGAGTAGCTTGGACTTTCAGGCCGCGTGTACTAAAGTCTCGGACGGGAAGCCCGCCCACATGTAATCAACTCGTAAAGGACTTGAGTCGAATGATGAGAAAATTCTTCGGCGCGCTCGGCGCACTCGCCTTCACGGCGGTCGCCGCGTGCGCGCAGCAGACGACGCCGCAGCCCGCCGCGTCGCCGCAAGCCTCGCCGACACCGCAGCAGCAGGCGGCGCAGCAACAGACGCCCGCCGCGCCGCAGACGCACCTTAAGGTCGGAGACCCCGCCCCCGACTTCACGCTCCGCGACACAGAGGGCAAGGAGGTCAAGCTCTCGGACTATCGCGGCAAGAAGTCGGTCGTTTTGGCCTTCTACGTCCTCGCCTTCACGGGCGGTTGAACGCGCGAGCTTCAGGCGTATCAGGCTGATATCGCCAAATTCGACGCGACCGAAACCCAAATCCTCGGCATCAGCATGGACAGCTTCGCCGCCAACAAGCGGTTCGCCGAAGACATCAAAGTCACCTTCCCGCTGCTCTCGGACTGGAAACGCACGGTCGTCCGCGACTACGGCATCTTCGACGAGAAGAGCGGCTACTCGCGACGCGCCACCTTCGTCGTCGATAAGGACGGGCGCATTCAGCACGTCGAAGAGGGCCGCACCGCCATCGACCCGACCGGCGCTTACCAAGTCTGCAACGTCCTGACGAAAAAGAAGACGGAGTAAGTCAAGGCAAGAAGTGA
>DASUNL010000615.1:0-4999 GCA_036277175.1 Pyrinomonadaceae bacterium
GCCGTCGCCGCGCGGGCGCTCTAAAAAAACTCCGCGCCCTCCGGGGTAACGAACGTCGTGTCCCGAAGGGCGCGGAGTTTTTACGGGTCGCGGCTCGTCGCCGCTACTCGACGATGTCGAAGTCTATCCACTGCGTGGCGAGCGCGCGGTCTTCCTTCGGGGCGAGGCGGTCGTAGGCGACGACTTGGAGGACGTACTCGCCCGGCTGCAAGTCCTTGCCGATGAGAAGCGCGCCGCCCGCCAGAAAGCTCTTGCCGTCGGCCTGCGGCGCGGCGTCGAAGTCCTTGACCTTGCCCTCGTAGACGAGCCGCCCGTCGCGGAACAGGCGCAACTGCGTGACGAGCTGCGGGCGGCTCGTCGCGCGGTCGAGCTGCGCGTTGTAGATGAAGTAGCCGTACTGGAGCACCATGCCGCGACGCAGACGACGACCGGCCGGGCCTGCGTGCGGGTCTGTGTCGGCGACCCGGCCCGCGCCCGCGAGCGGCGCGGACTGGACGACGCCCGCGCCCTCGCCGCCCGCGCCCGAAGCCTTGACCGCGCTCGCCCCCTGCGCCCCGCGAAGCGTCACGCCCGAGAGCGTCAAGCCCCCCTTCTTCACATCGGGGACGTTGATGAACTGGTTGGCCGCGCCCACTTTGCCCGTCGCCTGATCGCGCACGGCGATGCGCAGTTGGTACGCGCCCGGCTTTTTAATCGGGAGCGTCACCGTGTAGACGAGGCCGGCGGCTTGCGCGCGCTGGAAGTCGGCCTCGTCGATGCGGACGGTGTAGGCGCGGTCGTCTGAGTCGATGACCTTGCCGCTGTCGCCGAAGGTGACGGCCATCAGTTCCAGCACGCTCTGGCGCGTCCCGTCGGGCTGTCGGCGGAAGGTCACGTCGCGCGTGTCGATGTGCAGGAGCGACTGCGTGAAGTGCGTCTTGCGCTCGTAGTCGTAGCCGAAGGCGGCCGTCATGCGCAGGCGCACGTCGGCCGCGCCGAAGGGCGAGGTGAGCGCGGCGAAGAGTTGTTCGGAGGCCGTGCGGCGGACGGGGCGTCGCGCCTCTTCGTCAGTGAAGTTGTAGAAGCCTTTGCGCGTGCGCACGCGCAGGCCCGAACGCTTGACCTTGACGGTGAGGTTGCGGAACGAGCGCGCGCCGCCCTTGGTCGTCGAGTCTTCGGGCCGGTAGCCGATGAGGTAGAAGCCCGACTGGTCGTTCATCACGCGCCGCACCGCGCCGCCGATGTCGTTATTATTCTTGACGAGGAAGCCGCCCGTCTGCTCGGCCAGAAAGCTCAGCCCGTGCTGCGACTCGAAGAAGTTGCCGCGCCGGTCGCTAATCTCGCTCGCGATGCGCGCCATGTGCGCCGTGTGCTCGGGCATCATCTTGGGCGTGGTTCGCGCCAGCCACTTGTCAATCGTCCCGCCGTTCTCAAGGTCGATGCCGCCGCGCGCCGCCATCTCCTCGACGGTCATCTTCGACACGTCGCGCGGGTCGCCGGGGTAGCTGCCGAAGCCACGGATGGGGCCGTTGAGGTTGTCGGCCGCCGAGATGTTGAAGGCTTGGAGGCCGCGCGGGTCGATGGTGTAGAAGATGACCGACGCACGGTTGGCGAGGTCGATGAGGCGGTTGACGCTGTCGAGGACGCGGCGGTTGCCGGGGTCTTGCGAGTACATCTTAAAGCCGTCGGAGAAGAGGACGACCGACTTGCGACCGGGCACGTCGCGCAGGCCGCGGACGATGAAGTTGAGCGCGCCGAGCGTGCCGACGGAAAACAGCTCCTCGCGGAATTGGTCAATCGCGGCTCCGGCGTTGTGCGAGGTCGGGGCCGTCGGGTCGTTGTCGCCGTAGGCGCGCTGCTCAGTCCCGAACTGAATGGCGACGTCGCCGCCGAGGGGCGAGAACGTGCTGATTGCCCCACGCCCGGCGAGGTTGTAGCGGATGCGGTCGATGGCGGCTTGCAAGAGCCGCTTGTCGGTCGTGAACTGTTGGAGCGCGCCCATCCCTGCGCCGGTGCGTATGACGGCGACGAGGTCGCCGGGCTGCACCTCCTCGTCGATGAACTTCCGAAGCGCCTGACGCACGCGCGAAGAGCTTTCGTGCGAGAGGCCGAGGTCGTCGACGACGAGCGCGACGGTGCGGCGCACCTGCTCGGGCCGCAGCTTGACGGGCGGGACGGGCGCTTTGACCATCACGGCCTTGCCCTTCTTCGTCGTCACTCCAGACAAGGGGATGGCGGCCGGGGGCGCGGCCGCGCCGAGGGCGGCGGCCGCTTGCGGCGGCGTGACGTAGGAGAAGTTCGTGATTGGTTGGGCGCGACCCTCCTCGTAGATTTCAAAGTCCTCGGGCTTGAGGTCTGTGACTTGGCGGCCGCTTGAGTCGGTGACGATGACGTCAATCTGGACGAGGTTGGTGGTGATGCGCACCACGTCTTCGCGCTGGTTGTCGCGGTCGTCCTGCGCCACGCTCCGGCGCGTCGTGACCTGCGACTCCCCTTCGCCCTCGTCCGTGTCCTCGTCCTGCGCGGGCGTCGGCGCGGGCTGTTGCGGCGCGGGCGTCGCGGGTTGCGCGGGAGTCTGCGCGGGCGGCGGCGTCTGGCCCGCGACCGTGACGGCGAACGAAAGCAGGATTGAGACGAGCGACAGATGTTTTCTCATGGCGTGCTACCTCCCGACGCTTTTGACTCGCGACGCGGCGGCGGTTCGATTTCGAGTAGGGGAGACGGACGAAAACTTTTTAGGCCGACGATTCAAGTCCGATGAAAACTTCTCACACGCGCGCGGGTTCTTCGACCTCGTAGCCGGCCTTGACCCACGCGCCCGTACCGCCCTCGACGTTAAGGATGCGTCGGAAGCCGAGCGGGGCGAGCAGGCTCGCGGCGGCGCTCGAACGGTAGCCGCCCGCGCAGACGACGGCGAGCGGCCGCTCCTTATCGAGCCGCGCCACGCGCTCGTCGTCGGCGAGCCGCGCGCGAAGCGGCGCGCTCTCGGCGCGCGGCACGTGGCCCCCTTCGTACTCGGCCGCGCGGCGCACGTCTAACACCTGCAAGTCGTCCCGCGCGTCGAGCATGCGGCGCAGCTCTTCGACCGTGATTTGCTCGACGCGCCCCGTGTCCAACCCGGCCGCGCGCCAAGCGTCCATCCCGCCTTCGAGGTAGCCGGTGACGCTCTCGTGCCCGACGCGCGCGAGCCGCACGACCGCCTCGCTTAACTCTTCTTCGTTGTCCGAGACGATGACAAGGGGCGTGCCGAGCGCGATGAGACTCCCGGCCCAAGAGGCGAACTGCCCGCGCAGGCCGATGTTGATTGAGCCGGGGACGTGGCCCGCGCCGAACCGCGCGGCCGCGCGCACGTCGAGCACGACGCCGCGCGCGCTCCGCGTGAACTCCGCGACCTCCGACGGCCGAAGAGCGCGCGGCCGCTCAAGCTCCGAGAGCGGCGCGGCCCCGGCGCGATTAATCTCGGCGTCGCGGCTGAAGTAGGCGGGCTGCTCCGGCAGGTCGGTCGTCATCAGGCGCACGAACTCGTCCTTCGTCATCGGCTGAAGCGCGTAGTTGAAACGACGCTGCTGTCCGATGGTCGAGGAGGTTTCCGAAGAGATGTTGCGCCCGCACATCGAACCCGCGCCGTGCGCCGGGAAGACCTCGACCGCGTCGTCGAGCTTCAGGAGCTTCTCGTGCAGGCTGTCGTAGAGCATCGCGGCCATCGACTCTTTCGTGTGGCCGCGCGCGGCCGAGAGGTCGGGCCGTCCGACGTCGCCGACGAACAGCGTGTCGCCCGTCAGCACGAGGCGCTGCTCGGGCGACGTGTCGGTGTCGATGACGAGGACGGAGACGCTTTCGGGCGTGTGGCCGGGCGTCTCGATGAAGCGCAAAATCACGCGGCCGACGCGCAGCTCGTCGCCGTCTCTTACGGCGCGGTGCGGAAACTCCGCCCCGGCGCGTTCGCCGATGACTATCTCCGCGCCCGCGAGCGCGGCCAGCTCCCTGTGCCCGCTCACGAAGTCGGCGTGCAGGTGCGTCTCGACGACGTACTTGATTTTGAGTCCGCGCTCGGCGGCCTCTTCGACGTACTGCGCGACGTCGCGCTGCGGGTCGATGACGGCCGCCTCGCCTTCCGAGCCGACGAGGTAAGAGGCGTGCGCGAGACACCCGAGATAGAACTGTTTGAAATGCACTGCGGAGACCCCTCGAAGAGGCGACGGCCGCCCGGCGGCGGCCCGAAGCCATGCGGTCGCGCGTCTCGCTGCCGGGGCTAAAGGTTTGGCGCGGCGAACTCACGACCCGATAAGTTGCGCGTATCTTAAACCAAACCGCGCGCGCTGTGAAGCTTTACCCGCGCGCGTCGGACGCTTCCAACGCGCGCGGGTTCTGTGCGATTCTAGTCCGCGCACCTGCGTCAAACGTCCCGACTTATAAAATTTTTTGGAGGCACTAGAAATGTCCAGAGCTAAGGGGTCGGCCGCGCTCGCCTTGGCCGCCGCGCTCGCCTCGGCGGTCGCCGGCTGCAAGGCGACCGACCACGCCGAACAACAGGGCCGCGCGTCGAACGCTTCGGCCAACGCGGCGCGCAACAACACGGCGCGCACGAACGCCAACGCCAACACGCCGCCCTACGCGCAGTTCACGCCGCCCGACAAGACGGCCGCGCCCTCCGACACGCACGACATCCCCGCGCCCGACGTGCGGCGCGTCAGTATCGACGAGGCGCGCGCGCTCGTCGAGCGCGGCGAGGCCGTCTTCGTCGACGTGCGCGGCGACGACGCCTTCCGCAACGGACACCTCCCCGGCGCGATTTCCATCCCCGCGAACGACGTCGTCGCGCGCGCCTCGGAGCTTCCGGCCGGGAAACAGGTCATCACCTACTGTGCTTGACCGGCCGAGAACTCAAGCGCCCGTGCGGCGCAAGACCTGCACAAAGTCGGACACCCGAACGCCGTCACGCTCCTCGGCGGCTGGGACGAATGGATACGGCGCGGACTGCCCGTCAGCAAATAGTTTTGCGGGCGCGTGAGGACGAAGA